>CACWUA010000005.1 GCA_902763905.1 uncultured Pseudomonadota bacterium
ATTTATATTCTCGTTTGTTGTTGCGTGGGCGTTGGTGATAGCCGCCAGGGTCATATCTCATAACAAGATGTCACTGATCGTGTTAATCGTATTCATTGGAATTACAGTCTATGTGGCAGCGCAGACTGCAATATACTATTTATATATCTTCCTGTGATAAGCATATTATTATAATGTGTTAAGTCAGGTTCAATAGCGAATCTCTTTTAATTTGCTGTCCAATACTCCGACAAATCCTTCGTGTACCACACTGCGTGATTGTGCGTCTTCATCGATGCGCTTGCTAAATAAGCCGTAGGGCAACAATGTTACGGTTTTTCCGGAATTATTGACAACTTTTTGGTTGATGAAAAAGAGATAATGCTCGTCCATCGAAATCTGATTGATGAATTTTATACCCTGACCGTTATCCCACACAAGCGTAATCGGTGAATTCGGCGTTAATTCGGTATTTCCCGCAACTGTCCAAACGGTTTCGGAATTCGGAAGTGCAATTGCAGCATCGGTAGAGAGCCAACCATAATCGGCAAAATAGGCATTTTCGGTTTTGGCCGGAAGCAATAACGATACATTTGGGCTGTCATTATCTAACGTTTCTTTATATTTAAGCAAAGATAAGTTATCAAAACGCGCACCTTTCAGACGAACAGAACCGTTTAAAACATCATTTCTTATCGGTAAACGAGCATCTTGCGAAATAACTTCGGCTGCATTCGGTATATTTGCATTCTCATCAGCCGCTATGTTTAAATCCATATCCGCGTTTTCCGGAGTAATGACAACTTCTTCGGAGATTGCCGGCTTTGGTGAAACCGGCTGCGGAAAGAAATAGTTAACGCCTAAAACAACCAAGGCGGAAAGTATAATAGCGGCATAAAGCCCCTTATAATCATCATTCATCTGACAAGACTCCCAAATTTAAATATTACCTTTTTCTATAGGATATTGTGCTTAAAATCAAGTAATTATCATGACTTATGCCTTATTTCTTTTATCGGTACCGGATCATAGCCCGAGCCACCCCATGGATGACAACGGCACAGACGCTTGACACCGAGCCAAATACCCTTAACGACGCCGTGCACCTTTATCGCCTCAATCATATATTGTGAGCAGGTAGGCTGATAGCGACATACCCCCGGACACAGCGGCGAAATAAATATCTGATAAAATCTAATCAGCGCAATCGGCAGTTTTTTCATCATTTGTTTCCGGTGATTCGGTAAATGCTTTGTTGATTTTTTTGAAGGCACGGATAATATCGCTGCGCAGATTTTCAAATGGACAGCAATATGTGTCGTAACGCCCGACCAAAACATAATCGGTATCGGGCAAAGCATACTTTTCGTATATTTCGCGCACAACCGCCCGCAACCGCCGTTTGGTACGATTGCGGATATGGGCTTTACCAAGCCGTTTGGTAGCGGTAAAACCGATTCGCGCCGGTTGGGATTCGGTTGCGGATAAAGTATGAGCCGCTTGCAACAAGACGTTATGAAATATAACGGTTTCGGCTTTAGCGGCTCTTAAAAAATCTTTTCGCTTTTTTATTATCGGAAAGTTGCTCATGGCAAACCATTAAGCAGAAATTCTTTTACGACCTCTCGCTCTGCGGGCGGATAAAACTTTGCGACCGTCAGCGGTAGCCATACGTGCTCTGAAGCCGTGACGGCGTGCACGCACGATTTTACTTGGTTGATATGTTCTTTTCATTTTAATTCTCCGGTTAGTTATTAGTTATTTAAAATCTGCGACTTATGGCAGATTCTCGGTTAATTTTTCGTTACCCTTATAACGGCATAAATTTGATAAGTCAACAAAAAAAATATTTTACCGACGAGAATTTCAGCATAGTATTGTTTATTGACAAATTCTATCCGTTATTGTACAATAAACGAAAGATAAGATATTGAAGAGGAAAACTCAATGCCCAATGTATCGGAGGTTTTGAATAAAGCCGAAAACAAAGTAGAGCTTAAAGCTGTTCTTTCTGACCATTTTGACGCCGTAAAACAGCCTGTTTCCGTATCTTTAGGATTGCATTTAAGAGGACAAACCGTAGAAGATGTCGTTAATCTACTCAGAAAAGACGGTATAAATGCAGTTCCCTATTATGATGAAAAAGTTCAAGACGATTTAAGTTGCTTTGTTGTTGATGGTACAGGTGTTCGTTCGCCTTTTATGTCTCCTGAAGATGCCCTTATAGCAACTGCCGATATAGCACAAATTATGTTTAAGAACAAAATAGAGACCAGTCGTGCTATGCCGATAACCAGAGCAAGTTTAGTTCCGGCAGTGTCAGAAAAATATACCGGCAACGTCATAGATATTGCTAAAAATAATCCATCAGTTCCAGATGTAAAAGAAACATTATCCGAATATTTGAAATATGCGGCAGAAAAAATGCCGGCAATTGAAATACCGAGTCAAAAAAGCAATGATAGCATATATAGCGGCAGATTATTTGCCGACGGATACGCTTTAACGCCACACCGCCGTTATCGCGATTGTGTGTATGGGACAAATATGTTTTCTGAGGCCTTAACATATTCTCAATCAGCTAACAAAGGCGGATTACATCTCGAAGAAGTTGATGGACATTCGTATGGTTTTATTATTGAAACTAAACAGCAACAAGGGCAAGCATTTTATGATATGGCCGGTGCGGAAAGACCTTTTGCCACCAGAGAAGAAAGACAAACCGCAAAAAGAAAAGAAAATCGCGATGACTATGAAACTTTGGTTTTAGAAGACAGAAATCCGGAAATTGCAAAGTATTTGCGCATTGACGACAAAGTTGTGCAAATAGCTGACGAAAACGGATTTTTTAATAATGATAGGATTGATTGGGAGAAATTTGCTTCATTACATAAACCTCGCGACACAAATGAGCCGAATGATTATATGGTTGCTCGTGTAAATAAACAAATAGAAGAATTTCCGGTTTTTGCCTATGAAAAACAGAATGATTTGGAAGAGTATCAACCGACGGCCGACATTAAGGGATATGCCTATAAAGAATTAATCAGAGAAAATAACGATGGTTATGAAATCAACAACGCCTCGTTCCATTCTCTCAAACTTTCCGAAAGTTTATGTAAAACAAATTTCACCGGCGACGTTTCGTTGGTAAATTGCACTGTTGTCGAAAATCAAACTTTAGAATTGGCGCATTGTAACGGCGATGTGAGTTTTGCTCATATGACTTATGATAAAAATATTCATCTTCCTGAGCAATGCGAGTATTTCTCTTTATCTTGCGTTAAACTTCCGCAATGCGATGAATTGGATTTAAGCCACACCAAGAGCCAAAATGTAACACTCGAAGATTCTGATTTGACGGCTGCCAAAAGTTTGAAATTGCCTCAAAGCGATGAATTAAAACTCAGATATAATGTCAAAATGCCTGAAAGTCTTGATTTAAGCGGTGTTAAAACCATTATTTTTGACCAAACGGCTAAGTTAGACTTATCGCAAACAAAAGAATTAAAAGCAACCGGTTTTGATATTGTTATGCGTAGCCGTGATGAAAATAATCCAATCAATCGTTTGGTCGACACATATACAATGAAAATTTTGTCAGGTTTACCGGAATGGAATCATTCCGCGGCAAGTTCAGATGCTGATGTTGCTCAGCAAAAACTTAATTTTGCCGCCAAGATGACCGAACTTAAGGCTTCTTTGAATGAATATAATATACAAGATGAAAAATCGGCTTTGCGTGCGATGGATTTAGTTATAGCTCAGCACGTACCGGACGAACACATCGAAATTGTTATTGATGGCGAAAAACATCGTGCGGCAGATGAATACATTTCGAAAAGTCCAGAATTGCAATATAAAATTCCGCCTCAAGAAAATAATAATTTAGTCAACTCAAACGAAAAATTTGATAAATCAGAATTGTTTACACTGATAGCTCCGTCTAAACCGGATGAAATTGCCAATATTTTGGTTGCGGAAAAGCAGATTAACAATCGTACGGTCGGGATTGTGGCGGTAGATAGTTTTATGATAGAATACGGCAACGAAAAAGAGTATGAAAAGGTTAATAAAATCGCTGATTATGTTTTGGAGCAATCAACACATTGGGACGACGTTATTTTTGATGTTCGCTGCAATGGTGGCGGCGATGCAACAATCATAAAACAAATCGGCGAAAGAATGGCTGATAAAAAACTTGAATATGCCGACAAAATTGAAGTTATTAACCCTGAATTAGCCGTACATGGCGGGCCACCGGACAGATATGAACAAAAAGCCGGAGATAAAACTTTTACCGGTAATGTTTATGTTTTGCAGGACAGAGGTGATTCTTCGGCCGGTGATGGTGCGATTTGGATGTTACGACAAATGGATAATTGCACAACTATCGGCGAAAATACGCATGGAGCATTTGCCGGTGGTGATGTTAAAAAACATCAAATGGAAGGCGGAACGCTTTTATTAGGTAACACTTATCGCAAAAGAATAATGCCGGACGGAACAAAAGTTGAAGAAGGTAAAGGCATTACTCCTGATGTAGCGAGTGAATCAAAAGATGCATACTCCCAAGCGATGAGTTTGATTACTCAAAAATCGCAAGAATTGGAAAGTCAAAAACAGATTGATTTTAGAATTAACCCTATATACAGTTGTTATAGTCTGTGGCAAGATACGTTAAATGGAAATAATGATCCGATTTTTGAACAACGTACTAAAGAATTTGTAAATTCTTTTAATAGTGAAAACATTGCTAATTTAGCGCATTGCATGATTCCATGGAAACATCCGCAAACACGAGATAATATTCAAAAAGTTCATGGCTTAATTGGTAAGGAAGACGTGCAAACAATAAATGAGTTACAAAAAATTTTAGATGAAAATTTTCATCCTGAAGATGCTAAATTGTTAGGAACGGCAATCTCAAAAGCACTGCCGGACTTTCAAAAATTCTTAGATAATAATAAAAGTGAAATAGCTCAAGATATAAAGACGCTTAATCAATCACAACAAACATACAAAAACGATTTGTCAGAATTATATACTTGTCTCGAAGTTAATAGCGATAAAAAATGCACGGTATACGTCAACCCATATCCAGCAACTCCTTTATATGATGGTATTTCCAATGAGCAAAATGTTGTGATGAATTATTCGCTTTCGCAAAATGAAGTAAAGGAAAATTATGTAGCCGATAGCAATCTTCTGAAACGTAAAATAAGTACACCATTTCATGAGGCTACACATTATTTGTTCAATAATTCTACGCTTAAAGAACGTCTAAATGGTTCGACAACCGGTGAAATGAAAAAGTTTATGAATTATTTAACCACTCACTTTGAACAAAATCCGCAAAAAAGAAAAATCCATAAAGGAGCACATGAAAATGCGGTTGCTGCCGTAAATGAATCTTTAGCAGTATGTTCGACCGCATTATATAATGAAAAAATGTATGGCCAGCCTGTTAAAGATGGCGATAAATGGTATCATGGTTTTGAAATGGCAAATCGTTTAGCTCCAATTATGTACCCATATTACAAACAATACATCCAATCCGGAAAAAAGTTTGATGATGGTTTCTTCAAATATATCAGAGAAGGCTTGGAAAATAATGAAAGAGAGCGATTGACATTTCAGTCGCAAGAAAAACCGAGTAAAGCTCCGGAAATGAAATTCAACCCGACTTCAATGGAATTTGAATATGCAAACCCTACTTCTCAAGAGCTTGCCGAGCGTAGACAGGAATCAGATGTAAGGAAACAAAAATTTGCAGCTATGAAAGCGCATATTCTAAATCCGGAATCCGAAAAGAATACCGAAATCGCAAAAGAGAAATTTAATTCGTTTATCAAAAATTATTTAGAACAAAGAAGAAGTAAATAAAGGACTAAAAAACAGTGACAATTAAACCATTCCCGAAAACAGCTTTCAGATATTTACTACAAGAGTGTATAATGCCTTTTAAGTGGGCGTTTTTGATGTGTTTGTTGCTGGTGTTTGCCGAAACCGGTATTCATAATTTGGTTACTTGGTTGGTAGCTCGTTTTGTGGACAGTATTAAATCGGGGGCTTCACCGGAAACTTTGCGTCGTGCGTTATGGATAATCGGAGCGCTGGTGATAAGCGACATCATCAATATATTTTTACCCAAATATGTTTTGGTGTATCGGCAAAAACATCTGTATTTTCCGGTGCAGGAGAGTATTTACGGGCGTGCATTGTCATATATTTTCGGTCATTCGGTAAATTATATCGTCAACAAACAGACCGGTACCTTGTTTGCCAAAACCAATCAGATTAATTCTTTGCAACCAACATTTTCAATAATTATTACGAGTTTTTGGTGGCAGATTTGTGATATAGTCTTGAAAATAGTATTATTATCACTGATAAACATTTGGCTCGGTGTGTTGTTTGTGTTATGTTCCGCGGTGGTGGCAATAGTCAATTATTATGCCAACAAAACCAGCGATCGCCTACACGAAATGCAGGGTAAGGCGGAATCTTTATATTCCGGTTGGTTGGTTGATGCCATCTCCAATATCCGTTTGGTTAAGCAGTTTAATCGGGCAGAATACGAGAAAAAACGCTTATCCACGCTATTGCGTCAATATATAAAGCTCAAAACACAAACCACATTGGTATGGTTTGGTTCATATACCGGCTCCGGCTGTTTTGTGCATTTATGTTCGCTTATAATGTTGACCTTTGCCGTATATTTATGGAGCAAATCGCTTATCAATGTCGGCGATATCGTGTTTGTGTTATTAACCTTGAATAGCGGCTTTATGTGGCTGATGGAATTATGTATCCATTATCGACGTTTTATGAATAATCTGGCACACATTCAAGCCGGTTTGGCGCCGTTTAATGATAAACACGAAATTGAAGATGCACCGGATGCTAAAGAGCTAAAAGTTAAAAATGGCAAAATCGAATTTAAGAATGTCGGGTTTGCCTATCCGGAACAAAAAAGAATTTTCGACGGCTTTAATTTGAATATTCAAAGCGGCGAGAAAGTCGGTATTGTCGGCCTTTCCGGCAACGGCAAGACTACGCTTATTAACTTATTACAACGTGCTTATGATATAGAAGAAGGGCAGATTTTTATTGACGGGCAGGATATTAAAACCGTTACGCAATCAAGTCTGCACCAAAATCTGGCGATTATTCCGCAAGAAACTGTGTTGTTCCATCGCAGTTTGAAAGATAATATCGGTTACGGTGTTAAAACAACCGATAAAAAAATCCGTCAAGCCGCCAAAATTGCTTGCGCCGATGAATTTATCAAAGCTTTACCTGACGGATACGATTCAATGGTTGGCGACAGAGGTTGTAAACTTTCCGGCGGAGAACGTCAACGCATTGCAATTGCTCGAGCGGTATTGCGCAACAGCCCGATATTGATTTTGGATGAGGCAACATCATCACTGGACAGCGAATCTGAAAGCATTGTTGCCGAGGCTATCAATAACTTACTCGGCAAGCAAACCGTTATTGCTATTGCACACCGGCTCTCAACTTTACGCAAAATGGATAGAATTATTTATTTAGAGCAAGGTAAAGTTGCGGAAGTCGGCACTTTTGATGAACTGGCGAAAAAGAAAAACGGCAAATTCTCCAAGTTATGGAAAATGCAACAGTTAGCAAAAAAGGAGGCGGATGATGAAATTGTTTGAAAATATACCGAATATGCGTAAGGTGCCGTCAAATCCGCTGTTGTTTATGTGGGAGGCAATATATGGCGCGCGCAAATGGGCGTTTATCGGTATGGCTTTAGCTTTTGGTTTGCAGTTGATGAAAATTTATGTGCCGGTGTATTTTTCGCAGATGATTGATTATTTTACGAAAATAACGCCGGAGGAATTTGCGTGGGAAAAAATGTGGTGGTTTCTGGCGGCTATTTTTGCCGCGTATATCGGGCAATCATTGTTTAGAATGGTTCGCGAGCTGATAGAATTAAACAATGTCGAAAATTTTATGAGCGCTAAAATTATGCTGTTTGCGGTGGATTATCTTTCCAAACATTCGGAAAATTATTTTGCAGCGCAGAAAACCGGTCAGCTCTCGCAAAAAGCGACAAACTGCGCCGAAAAAGCAGCCGCGGCTCGTGGTTATATTTCGCGTCTTTACAGCAATATTTTCAACGTTTTGATTAACTTTTTTTACATAGGTTGTGTCAGTTTATGGTTTTTATTGCTTGTAGTGATTTTCGGTTCTATATCGGCATATGCCTCGTATAAATCGAGTTTCAAATTACGCGAATTAAACAAAAAAACCGATGATTTGTGGGATGATTTCCATGGTGTGGTGGCCGACAGTATAGGCAATGCCTTGAATGTGAAAGCAAGCGGTAGCGAAGAATATGAAATTTCGTTTGTGAAAAAAATCTTCAATCAGTGTAAAATGGCGCGTTTTGATGCCATAGAGCAGTTTCAAAACAGCATTTGCTTTCAGCGGGCAATGGTGTGCTTGTTTGAAGTCTGCGCCTTATTTTTGTTGATTTATCTGTGGTATTACGAAAAAGTTAGCATCGGCGATGTAACTTTGGTGCTGATGTTGATGGGGATGATTATGGATTGTTTCACCGCCATATTGGGTAATATCAGCACGCTTAATACGCTCTTGGGTGCATTGCAGGCGGCAATGATGCCGTTTGTGGTCAAGCATGAGATTATCGACGCGCCACACGCCAAAGTACTCAAAATCAGCGGCGGAGAGATAGAATTTAAGAATGTAAAATTCGGTTATGACAACAAAAAGGTATTCAATAAACTATCTTTAAGGATTAAAGCCGGCGAAAAAATCGGCATTGTCGGAGCTTCGGGCAGCGGTAAAAGCACATTGATAAATCTGTTGCAACGCGCTTATGATATTGATGCCGGCGAAATTTTGATAGATGGGCAGAATGTGGCAAAAGTCAAGCAAAATAGCTTGCATGATGCGATTGCCCTTATTCCGCAAGATACATCGCTGTTTCATCGCACCGTCAGTCAAAATATAGCCTACGGACATCTGAAGGCTAAACAAAGCGAGATTGAAAAAGCGGCAAAACAAGCCTATGCCGATGATTTTATCAAAGAATTGCCAAAAGGGTACCAAACCAAAGTCGGCGAAAAAGGCGTGAAACTTTCCGGTGGACAGCGGCAACGTGTGGCGATTGCTCGGGCAATTTTGAAAAATTCGCCGATACTGATTTTAGACGAGGCAACTTCGGCTCTTGACAGCGAGGCCGAGAAATATATTCAAAAAGCCATGAAAAACTTAATGAAAAACAAAACAGTGATTGCGATTGCCCATAGATTATCTACTTTGAAGGAGATGGATAGAATTATTGTTTTGGATAAAGGCAAAATCGTCGAACAGGGCAAAATGGCGGAATTATTGGTTGCCGGCGGCAAATTCCAACACCTATGGGAAGTACAAAATAGCGAGCAATAATGGTTTGACAAATATTAGTTATTTATGTACAATATAAACAGTGATAAATATCAAAGAAAGGATTTTGGGATGGGAACAAAAGTAAAAACGCCGGAAATTAACAGCAATCCTGTTGATGCGGCCGAACGTTTGCGCAAAATGATAAAAACAAATACGGAAAACAATATCAATCCGGAGCAAGATATAACGGTAAAACAAAATTCATCAAATGAAAGCCCTGCGGAATTTGATCAATATGGGCGGTTAAAAAATCGCAATTTTAAGGATGATGAGGGCCGGTAATAAGGGCTAAAATTATGAAACTATACCATTACGCGCCCAAAGAAAATACCGTGAAAGAAAAAGGCCTGCTATCAATATCCAAAGGCCCGCGGGATTTGCGCGCTTATGCCCATCGTGCCGGTTCGGAAAACAAAGATGAGATAATGGCTTGGCTTGATAGAACTTTTGCCGGCAGAAGTCGGGCGATTTCGTGTTTAACCGAACCGATAAAATGGCAAGGAAACGATGCGGTGTTAAAAGCGATTGTTGACCGCTCGGCATTGTTTTCGTTTGAATTGGAAGATTTGTTGAAAGCCGGACTTGTGGAATCAATTTGGTGCAAAAACGGCTCGGATGCCGGCGGCTATAATGAAAAATTCTTTGAGGTCAAACCGGAAGAAATCGACTTGTCACCTTTAACTTGGGAAAAAGTCGATGCCGCAAAAGATTTGCTTTATGCAGTGGTGCGGCACTACCTGATTGTGCTTAAAGACGGCTACATTCCGCCTCAATATTTGCGTGAGGAGCAAAATGACTGAAGAAAATAATAAGAATTGTCCTGAAACTTGTCCGTACCTACAAGGTTGGCATGATTTTTGCGCCTTATTTATGCGAAAATTAGAAACATCGCAAGATGTAACGTGGCGGTGTGAAGAATGCTTAAATCCAGAACAGCGCAAAAATACGGCTAAAATGGCCGAATTGCGCGGTGATGCGCGAGCTGTTTCTTTTAGAGAAAATACCGGTTTTGATGGCAATACTTTAAAAGTTAATCATAAACGCGAAGAAGAAGGCTTGCGCCAAAAGTTTATCGGGTTTTTGGAAGATAAATTCGGCTCAAAACCACCGTTAGAGGGTAACACGGCCTTAAAAAATCTGATTGTTAATTTATTTATGGCGTTGGATGCAACCGAGCGTAATATGATGAATGCGGTATTAAACGGCAAACGCGGTATGTCGCTGATTAAGGCGATTGATAAAGCTCCGAAAGATGAATCGCTTTTGCGGAATGTTCGCCGCGAACTTGAAGACCATTTTGAACAACACAAGCGCGATATAAAAATCGCCAGATACAATTACGAAAATGGCCAACGCGTAAACAGTTAGGTGTGATTTTTCTTAATTTTTGACAAAAAATAGTGTAAAAAGAAAATAAAGGAATAAAAATGGCAGATGACGGATTAAATATTGATTTTGGTGAGATGTATGCTTTTGACATGGTGGATGGCGATAAAACTGTCGGCCAGATGAATGTCAGCGTGCATAAACAAAAAACGTCTTCTCGCGGCGAAAACCAGATTTATCCGAATTCATGGTTTATCGGCGATACCGAGAAATTAAAGCCTGTTTTGGAAATTGATGGTTTCGGTACAGTCGGAAATCAAGGTAAAGGCTATGGCCGTGCCGGTTTGCAACGTGCTTATGAAATGAGCCTTGAAAAAGGTTGCGATGGTCGCGTTGAAGTTCATGCTACTTGGGAAGCCGGTAAGTTTTACGAACATTGCGGATTTGTCGGCAAAAATGGCAAAAAAAATGGAAAGCCTGGAATTAAATATTTTGAGCCTACAGAGAAAAATGTTGCGGATTTGTATGAAGGCGGCAAACGTGAAAATTTGCGTTTGCAAACAGCTAAACCGATGGATTTTGGCGATATTGATATAGATGCTTTGTTGGCTGAAGCCGAAGTAAAACAACCGATAAAACGTTTGCGTGATGTAGAACAAATCTTTTTGGCAGGAAATACGCAGGTTGAAAGCAAAGCCGATTTAGCCAAGATTGTTGAAGAACCGTGTTTAGCAGTTTGTGAGAATTTATACGATAAAAATATCTTAACTTATTGGAGTTCTGCCAATAAAAATGCGCCGGACAGAGCGTATGTGCTGATTCGCTATGAAAGCCTTGATGACAACAACAAAAAAATTGCCGATGATATGATTGCTAAGGGTATTTTGAGTGATGAACCGCGTTATCAATTTGATTCATTTAATACCGCGCAAGAATACGGCAAAGCCTTATATTTGGGGATAGATACCAATCCCGATATGGAGGTAGCGGAAATCTCGGAAAAATTATGCAAGATTGCCGCTGAATTTGCACCGCAAGACATAAAATACAATGTTTATACGCCGCAGTATTTGTTGGAAAATTATTTTGCAAGCGGCGGCAATAAATCGTTTGCGTTTCCAAGTCTCAAAACAGCAATTTGTGGAGAAAAAGATGAAGATATTAAACCGGATCGAGAAGCGATATTAACATCAATTAAAATTATGATGAAATACAAACAAGAAACCGGTCTTTCTGCCGATGATATGCGTGAGGTTGCCGCTAAAATCGGTTGGCTTTATAATGAAGAAAACGGTTGTTTATATAAAGATAAAGAAACACTTCGTCGACACAATGAATATGTTAAACAAGAGGAACACATGGTTAGCTTCAAGGATATAGTTAATTTTAAGTATGGTGAACAAGAAGTTGATAAAGATATCAGAGAGTTGTTGGCAACTGACGAGTTTCATCCGGCTTACGCCGATGTGGTGCGAGAATTTTTAGCTCCGGAAATTGCAAATTGTAAAAAGTCCGTTGATGATGACACTCACCATCTGCAAGTGCATATTCACGGCCCGATGTGCGAAGATGCTTTAACCCGCACACCTCAAGAACTTAATCCGGAATTGGATTGGTTAGGCTTTAATGAAGAAAAACGTAAATTCTGGTACGATTATTTCGTGCATCCGAAATTCGGTCGGCAAAAAACACCTCCTTTATCTATCTTGCAAAACAACGATAAAAAATTGATTATGTATCCGTTTGGCTTATCGAGAGACGCTTTTTATAGCGTATATACCGAAATTCATGAGCTTATGCACGGAATTCAGGCAAAATATGATGATGCCCAAAAGGAAGACGAATATCTGAAAGAGCATTATGAGCTTTTGTATCAGGGCAAATCACGAGATGAGGCTAAGGAAATTCAGGCGGCCAAAAATCCGCACTTAAAAGAAGATACGCATTACGGTCGGTGCATCAGAGAAATGCAAGCGAATTCGGCGGCAACGACATATATGATGCTTAAAGCGGTGGAAACCGGCGATAAAGATTTGATAGCAAAAGTTGAACAACGTCTGCTTAATGAATCGGCTTCTATGTCCGGTGCTTTGATGAATGAACGTTTGGGTTTGGCATATTTTGAATATCCGGCAACAAAGAAGATTATTAAGGAAGTAAAACAAGGTAAATGTGCGCATTTATTAAACGAAAACGGCTTATTAAACTGGTCGGCGCTTTACAAATATACCAAAGATAAAGTTGCAGAGATGGGATATAGCAAAGAAGACATGAATGAATCACTTAATACTGCTAAAATGCTGAAAGAAATCAAAGCTAAGCATCCGGACAGCAAAGAAGAATTTTTATCTGCCGTAGAAAAAGAAGCCATGAATGTGCCGCATCCGCACAATAAAATATTTAGCCAATTTGTTGAGGCTGAGCGTGACTATACACCGGATTCTTCACAGAATTTGCATCGATTTTATGATTATTTAGGCGTTAAAGACAATCGCGAGACGTTGCTTGAAAAAGCCGACAGCAAAAATGTGCCGCACATTGAGGAATACCGTCAAATATACACTAAGAACAAAGTATTGCAACAAAAAATACAAACGCAGCTTATAAACAAAGTTCGTTAATTTCTTTACCCTTCATTAAAGGCGGATTGGACGTATTTTTCTTTTCTTTTTTATAGTTTTGAAAATTTTCCTGATGCAATTTTTGCACTTGTTCAGCACTGATTTTAATTAAACCAACTTTAGCAATATGTAAAGGATTATCAGATTGTAACAGCCGTCTGCACACCTCTAACGAAACAACACTGCATACGCCTTTCTCGCGGCATATCGGTTTATCATTTTGAAAAGTAGTTATTTGCATACCGGTCTCGCTGAATTTATTTTTCAAGTGTTCAAGAGTAGCATTTACTTCTTTTGAAAAATCAAGATCGCCACCGTCTCTTTTTGCATGCTGCTCTAAAATCATAATATTCATCGCATTATTTTTTCTGTCTGCCTCAATGCATAAAGCAACGCCATGAGACTCTTTATCTGAAGAATAAATTGTTAACGGTGCAACAAATTTTTGCAACACATCATTTTTATCGCCCATTACGGCAGATAAAATAACCGAAACGTCATCAAGTAAAACAAATTGATTTTTCTCCGGATTTATCATAATTTCACCGGAAATCAGGCTTTTATGGTCACTTTCTTGCAAGACATACATAAAAGCTTCATTTTGAGTTTTAGAATTCAGCATTACCGATGTATCTAAAAATCCGCAATCCTCTGTTTGTTTGGCAAAATTCCGGCATATATGGCTGGTTGCTTGCAAATTGTATCCTGTAGTCGGAATTTTAACACCTAAATTAGGAGAGTTCGTAATATTCCTGTAACTCTCTTCATCTAAATGGCGGTATCCGTGTGTTTTACAATCAGGCATATTATCTCCTTTGATTAAAAATATATCACAAAGCAATATAAAGCGCAATACATTTAGTAGATTTTATTTTTGGTAATTTGTATCTGTTTTTGAGCCAATATTTCCCTTTGATAACTACCGGCAAAATTTTCTAAAACCTTGGCTACTTCCGGCTTAAATGATGGGCGGTCTTTGCGCTTTTCGAGCGTATATCCGGTATTGCTTAAAAACTGGTAATCAGCAGCCTTAACATCAATTTTATAATCAGATATTTTGTTGTATTCTTTAATCACATCAACGGCTAAGTCGCGATCAAGCCTATAAAGATGGAAAAAGTCTGTAATGCGCGGATTTACACCTGCCTCGCCAAAATCAATAAATCCGCTTAGTTTGTTATCTTTTACGACCATATTACCGGCGTGCAAATCGTTATGACACAAGGCTAAGCCATCTGTCGGAATTGTTGTTTTGAAGTTATCCAAGTTGATTTTTCCGTTGCTTATCTCTAAAATATGAGCCTTTGCGGTGGAATAATCAAAATCATTTTGCACGATTTTATTTTCATTGCGGTAAGTTTTAGCATATTTTTGCGTGACTGCTTGCACTTTTTCCAAAGGTATATTGTGAACAGCCGCCAAAAGTTCAGCAATATCTATGGCCAACTGATGGCGTTGTTTGCTATCCATAGCAGAATAGTTATTTTTGATCTGATACGCTTCTAACAATTTGCCTTGAATCTCTTTATGATAGGCGCATTTACCGTTAAATAGCACATTCGTTACTTTGCTTTTCAGATTTTCCGGCAAATATTCTTGCATTAAAGCGGAAATTTCGGCTTCACGCATTTGCTCCATTAGAGAATTCTCTCGGAGCGGAATACGCACAATATAGTCACCGACACGATAGCCTCTGGAACGTGAACCGCCGGAAAGTTCAACCGCATTCTCTGTGGCAAAAGGTAAATCAAAATCGCTTAAATCCATAGTATAATTGTTATTCTTCTTAGTAAGCTCTCATCAATCAATGTTGTCTCACCTTTTGAATAAGAAGAGGATTTTTCTGTGGTTGCTGTTTCTTTTCCGCCTTTGGCTTCGGTTCATCATCGTATCCCATTCGCATCTGATCGCGTACCGGAGGAAATTTCGGTCCGTATCCTTTGCATTTTTCAATAAATTTTTCAAAATCCATTACTTTTTTTACATCAATATGATTTTCTTTCGCCCATTTTGTTACTGTTTCGATATTTTCCGGTGTTGTTATAATCGCTACCAATCTGCCGGGATTATCCTTAAAGTTGACATTATCTATCATCCAACCGGTTGAAGAAAGTTTATCATATTCCGTTTTATCTTTCGCCCTTATTGCAAATAAGCATCCGGCCGGATACGAAAAATTGCCGGTCAGATTCATATATTGTTCAACGGAAGTTCCGACCGTATCCTTATTTGTTACAGATATTTTGCCGCGCGGATCAAAACTGGTCGCGTGTCCCAATCTGTCTGCACCCGAAGATATTTGTCCGCTTTCGATAATGTGTTTTGCTCCTACAATATCTGTGCCGTGAAAACACCACGCTTCTTTGTGCTCGGCATATTTGGCAACTTTAGATGCAAATGTTTGTTTTTGCTGCATACGATATAAATAATCATTTGTTGTCGGTTCACGTAAAAAGGCTTGTTTTTCTTTAAGAGTATGAATTTCATTTACAGAAGCATTTAAAATATCTTGATAGGCGGCAATAGATGCTTTGTCATTTGCCTCTACAGCTTTTTTATATTCCATATTGTTTTTCTTTAATGAAATTTCCATTTTGTGCAGTCTGGTCTTTTCACGCATTTTATCGGTGATATAACCTTGGTGCAAAAGTTCCATTATTTTCTCGGTGTTTTCCATTTTTTTATCCTTATCAGCGGCTGAACTATATAATGTATAACATATTTTGTCAAAAAAGTCAAATAAAATATATTGACTCAACAGGAGAAGAAGCTTGTTGTATGTCAAAACAGGAGTTTGCCATGACGGAATATCCTTTGTTCCGCCACAATCATTCAAAGGTCGTAACGGCCGTTAAACAAAGCGCAATAAAAAAACGCCGAAATTACATCGGCGTTTTTCTTTTATAAATCAGCCTTATCTTCTGTCACCGAAAATGCGGAGCAAATACAAGAACAGGTTGATAAAATCCAAATACAAACTGAGCGCACCGGAAATTGCATAGCGGGCAGTCATATCGCCGCTTCCGCTTCCGTAATAATACATTTGCTTAATGCGCTGAACATCAAATGCTGTCAAGCCCACAAAAATAGCCACACCGATATACGACAACGCCCAATACAAGGCGGTACTCTGCATAAAAATGTTAACAATGCTGGCAATAATCAGCCCGATTAAACCCATAAACAGAAAACTGCCGAGTTTGGTTAAATCACGATTCGTTGTATATCCGTAGAGACTGAGGGCACCAAAAGTTCCGGCAGTGATTAAAAATACGCGCGTAATACTGTGTCCGGTGTAGGCGATACAAACCCAAGACAACGAAGCTCCCATCAAAGCCGAAAACAGCCAGAATATAAATTGAGTTGTTCCCAAACTCTTGTTAGCGGCAACATAATTGAATGCAAAAATCAAAATAAGAGGTGAAAAAGTAACCAGCCAGCCCAATCCGGTCATTCCTTGAGTTGTCGGATTATACAACAAGCTGAGCAACGCCGGTGAATTTGCAAACAAGTACGCCACCAGAGCGGTAACGAGCAAACCTACTCCCATATAATTAAATACGCTTATCATATATTGACGTAAACCCTGATCTACTTCGGAAGAGCTTCCGCTCAAAACTTCAACTGTAGGTTTATGCTGATATTCATTCATATCCATTTTACTCTCCTAAAAATAACCATTCTGAAATCAATATAGTTTTTTTTAAGTTAAAAATCAATAAATAATCTATACAAACCGAAAAAATGTTGCTATAAAGAACCTGTTACAAAGAGGAAAAACTATGTATAGTGAGCGGTTTCAGCAATTTATTGAAATGTGGCGCAAAGATTTTGCCATTGAACGCAGCATGAACGAAAAAGTTTGCGTTGATCGCGACGGCAATCCGATTCCGTGGTATACATATCCGGCGATTGAGTATATATCGCAATTTGATTACAGCACCAAAAAAGTGTTTGAATATGGCACCGGATATTCCTCAATGTATTGGGCCAAACGTGCACAAAAGGTTGTCAGTATTGAAGATAAACCGGAGTGGTTTGCAAAGTTTCGGCAGGAATTTTCTGCTCCGAATTGGCAAATGCGCTATTGCGACGAAAAACAGGGCTATGAAGATACGATTTTTGCCGACGGCGAAAAATACGACGTTATTGTGATTGACGGCAAACGTCGCGCCGAATGCGCCGCTTGTGCGGTCAAAGCGTTGGCAAAAGGCGGAATGATAATTTTAGATGACAGTGACCGTGTCAACACCAGTTTAGAGTATCAGGGAGCGGTTAAAAATTTACGTGATGCCAATTTATTGCAGGTTGATTTTTATGGTTTTTGCCCGATGAACAACTACACAAAGGCTTCCTCGATTTTCTTTTCGCGCGACTTTGATTTTGAATCGCTTTATACGGTGCAACCGATTAACGGCCTAGGTAATATCTGGTCAATGAGCCGCCGTGAACGCAAACAATTTTTCAAAAAACAGGAGTGGCCATTGCCGGATGACACCGAGCAAACGGATGAATAATTAAGTGCAAAAAGAGCGAACGCCATTAATTCCGTAAATTTTTAATCTCAAAATAAGATTTTTCATTTTATACACAGATTTATTTTATATTTTTCTTATTTTAAACTTGACAATCATTTTGTTTTATATTACAGTACACAATACCAAAATAGTATATTTCTAAAAAATTTGCAACGGTTTTAACACTTCTGCAATTTGATTATGCGTCCGCGCACAATAAGAAATATATGATTTTGGTGCTATTTTAACAACAAAATTTGGAGATAAAGAATGAACGTGAGAAATTCAAATAAAAGGAGGCAACCATGGATATATGGGATGAAATAAAAAAACTGTCCGGATATCAATCCGGAAACGGCGGAGTGGATAGTTACGGGGTTGACCACAGCGGATTTTCAACCCGTGATGAGTTGGAATATCAAAGCGCGCGGTTGGCAAGAGAAAATCAACTGGCGGAGAATTTCAGCAAGCAAGGGATAGCCGAAGAAAACTACCCGCAGTTTGGCACTAACTTCTGGGGCGGTTCGCCTGAAAACAACTACGGTTTCGGCACTTCAAACATTAGGCAAAACATTGAAAACGTAACAAATCAGTTGAACAATGGCGGATTTAGTGGCGGAATGAATGGCGGCGAATTTAACTCCGTCGCAAATAGCGGGCAAGTCACTACAAATTCCGACTATACGGTCAATACCGAAAGCCTAGTCGGTAAACCGAGCAGTTATTTTCAGAATAATGGTGCGACTTATCCGCAGCAATCACCGACAGTCCAAAATGTCAGCAATTATAATAACATTGATGCGCAAAAACAGGCACAAATATTACAAGCACAGCGTAATGCGGTCAATCAGATTTTGATGAACGGTATGGATGTGTTGTATGGAATGAACCGAACCATAAACGGAATGACATTTGGCGGTTTGGACTATCTGGGGCAAAAATTCGGATTTGATTCACAGATGAACAATTATTTGCAGCTAAAAAATCCGCAAGAACGTGAACTGGCGCAAAATGTCGGGCAACTTATCGGTTACGGAGGAAGTGCCTTAGTCGGCGGAGCATTGGCTAAAGCCGGATTGAATCAAGCAAATATTGCGTATAATGGCTATAAAATCGGTAAGAAATACGACCAACTTACTGATAATCCGTTTCAAGGCAATGGAACTGATGTTGTTGCTCGGATGAAGAATCATAACGGTGAACCGGTTGTTTTGCAACGCGGAGAAGCCATACAAGGGCCGAATGGTGAAGTAATAGTTCATGGTAAGACTTTAGAAAGAGAAACCGGAACACTGCGTAATTATGGTCTGGATAAAGGAATATATCGTCATAATATCAATCGTTCTGATGCACAAAGAATTCCGAGAATTATTCAAAACAAACCTACAAGTATAAGTCCACGTGGACAGTATATTTATAATGCGTATAGCAAAAATGGAAATTTTCAGGTTGTTACTTCACCTACAAAAAGCGGAACAACTATATCATCAACATATTATTTAAAAAAATAAACGAAAGCCCTCAATGAGGGCTTTCCTCTTTCAATCCCTCAACAAAGCTAGCTCTCGGTCAAGGATACAAACAGGCGATTAACAATTTCGTTCCTATATGTGAAAGAGTTTTTCCTATCTTTCTGTCAACGGTTCATGTTGCGCAGAAGATACAACAATAGGCGATTAAAATCTTTCATTCCTATTGGAGGAAAATACCTTAAGGTGTTTTGAATATAACACATTTTTGGTAAATGTCAATACATAAATTGAAAAATATTCTAAATATATACTTAAAGTTATATTTAAAAGTGAAACTATCCTATATACGGCACCAATTTTTGGGGTGGTTCGGCCGAAAATAACTACGGCTTTGGCACTTCCAATATTAAGCAAAATATTGAAAATGTTACAAATCGGTTGAACAACGGTTTTAGCAACACAGGTGTGCAAAATAATGCTCAGCAACTACAAATGCCTGCCGGAACGCAACAACAAATAACCATGCCGAGTTATGAACTACAACAAAAGATGCAACAACCAAGTACTTGGGATAAAGTTAAAAACGCAGCGAATAATTTTGCCGGAGGAACGGAGGCTTTTTCGGTTGGTTATGCTACCGGTGCAACATTAGGAAACTTTGATGAAGAAATGGGAGCGGCAACTGCGGCTGTTACATTAAACCCAAATAATTATAGTATGGGACGTGATGCAATCAGGCAGTTGCAAAATGATTTACAACAGCAGCATCCGTGGGCTTATGGGGTTGGTGAATTTACCGGCGCAATGACCACTCCGATGCATTTGGTAAAAGGGGACAATTTCAAACAGAAAGCGTTTAATGCCTTTACTGATACCTTAAATGCTTCCGCCGGATATGCCGAAAATTGGAACGATTTTGGGACTAATCTGGCGGTAAACGGAGCGGCTAATATAATTGGGTTAAAAGCAGAACAATTACCATTATGGAGAGCATCGGGAAGACCTCTCGTGCAATTTGGTAAAAAATTTATCAAGCAAGGAATAAATTCTTCTGCTGACAAAATGAAAAATATGCATTATAAGAAAGATGAAGACGAGGAAGAATACTACTATTAGTAAAATATAGCAAAGGAACAGAATATGGGGAAAAAGGTTATTATTTCTAGAGTTAATAAAGTTGTGTGGAGTATATTAAATTATGGATTAATAACCTTAATATACTTTGGTTTATTATTAATTTATTTACTTCATCACATAGTGCCTTTTTTTCCTATTCTGTTCTTGTTTGATTCTTGTTTTGTAGTTGGCTATCCGCTATTTTTGCGATATGTTCTAAAGCGAAAGTGGTTTGAGTGTACGAAAGATGATTATTTAGAATTAAAATACATTTCGATACCTTGGTTGATAATGGAACTCGTAGTATTGTTATATTATAACAAAGCAACGTATTTTATAATCAAGACTGCTATGGAAAACAGCAACTAATAAATTGAAAAATATGTATTGCTATTAGTAAAAAAGGAACAGAATATGGAAAAAGAGGTTATTACCAAAGAAATAAAAGAGTTAACCTTGAAAGCAATAAATGCTATTCTTTCTATATTCTATATATTTGGTTTATTTACTATTTTAGCATTTCATGTAATAGCGCCTTTTTTCCTATTCTGTTCTTGTTTGATTTTTGTTTTTTAATCGGGTATCCGCTATTTTTGCGATACGTTCTAAAGCGAAAGTGGTTTGAGTGTACGAAAGATGATTACCTTTGTATAAGATATATTATGCTTCCATTGATAATTATTGAATTAGCCGTTCTGTTATGCTACCCGCATGAAACAATTATGGCAATTGACTTTTTGGCAGAAAGTGATTTCCTGAATTAACAGATGAATCATGTTAAAAAATCTCTAAAATGTTAAACAATGTGGCGAATCTGCACAAAGTTTAACATTTTTTTATTTTCTGTATTTTGCTCATTTTCAAAAGTGCGGATTTTGGGTAATATCTGAGAATGCATTACAAATCAGTTGAACAACAGCGGATTTAATAATGGCGCAAATAATGGCCAAGTTTTTGCCAATTCCGACTATACAGTCAACACCGAAAGCTTAGTCGGCAAACCAAGCAGTTATTTTCAGAATAACAACTCTGTTTTTGTAAATAACAACGCTGGAGGTTTCGGAAATAATAAAACAAGCGGCGCTAATACAACAATAGGGCAACAGAATAATAATGTAGGAAGTAATAATTCTATTGTTCAAAGTATTACTGCATTAAATCCTATTAGTGCCGGTTATCAAATCGGACAGAAAATTGGTGAATTTGCTGCTGATACAAAGTTAGCATATGATTATTGGCAAAAGATGAATCAAACAGGAAACCAACTTGTTACAACGTTCGGTTCCGGACAAGGTGCTGATATAGATAATTATTACCATCCATTATTACAGTGCGAATTAGCAAAAATAAGTCCGCAAAGTCGAAATAATGGTATTGCTTTGGGTTATGCCAAAGAGTATCTTATGGATTATCCTAAAAAGAGGTTTTTACAACACCAAAGCCATGATGAAATTATGAAAGATAGTCGAAAAGACTTGCAAAACAATCTTTATGGTAGTAACTTAGGATATAATAATCCAAACAGAAGCTGTGAGGATTTACTGGATGACAGAAGAACACCTAATATGCGCAAATTAGGCATAAGGTGATTATCAAGTGATATAGAGGGTGTTAACATCATCTAATGCCCTCTATATTTAATACGTGGAATGTATAAAATGAAGAAAAATATATTAGAATCGATCTTATATGTATTTTATAAATGCGCATTGTACTTTATTGTAGCGGCTTTTACTGTTGTTCTTTTTATACAAATATTCTACATTTATGAAGAAAAGAAATTTATAGAGGACTGTGTTAAAGAAGGAGATACACAAGAGCATTGTCAAAGTATTTGGTCTGAGATAGATGTCTTAAATTAAGGTAGAGGAAGATTGTGATGAGCTTATTCAAAGATATATCAACAGACGTTATTAAACTATTGTACTGGATTGGGTTCTTTATTGCGTTATTTTTTATTGCAACTACAGCTTTTTATTATTGGGATTTCTATATAAATTTGGAACAAAATACAAAATTTATTCAAGAATGTATGGATGAAGGTAATAGTGAAGAAGTCTGTAAAGGCAGAGTTTATTGAACTTCGAGGACATAGCAAACAAAATAACTTTACCTCTCAAAGAAAAATACAAAAAAGGTTGGTAATTAAAATAATAGGCAAGAGTTGAAATATACTCTTGCTCTTTTTTTATTTACACTGTATTATATTCTTAATTCAACTTAAAATGGTGCAATTATGCCTAAAAATTTACTTCTGATGATGAAAAATAATAAAGAAAAAACGGCTCACCTCTGTTTTTGGGGAATGCTGTGCTTCAATTTATTATGTTTGAGTTTGACAATTTATACTATATTCACCTATGACGGTGGAACGGAAAATGCGAAAGTTTATTACGAAATTCGCGATATTAATATGGCGCACAATACATTTTCCGGTTTTATATTGAGCGAATATTTATCCGGTTTGTTGTTTGCATTTCCGCTGATTATATCGTGGCTATTTGTGCGCAAAATTACATTAAATGCGGTTATGTTGCAACTCTTGCCGGTTTTGGTTATTCTCGGTCAAATAGTGTTTTTTGATTAAATTCATAAACAACGGAGTTGTAAAATGGTAACAAAAGAAAGAATATATATGACATTTAAATATCTCGGGTGTTTTCTTGCATACAATATTTTATTGTGGACCGTGATATGGCTCATTGCCGAATTAGACCAAGACAAACTTGAGCTGATTGATTGCTTTGCGTTCGAATACGGATACATTACAAAAACACACAGTTATCAAAGTTATTTGCAAGGAGCTTGCACCTACCCGCAAATATGCACATGTGCCGTAAATGCCGAATGGATATTGTTTTTCTATATTTGGGCTTTGCCGATTTTTGTTTTTTATGAGTTTTTTCGGCGCAAAATCATTCCGTCGCAATATACCTATTTGTTTGTTTTTGGCGAAATTGCTTTTTGGTCGGTTATATGTTTTTTCTGCCAAGACAGCGCACCTTTTTTATGGTTTCCGCTCGGTAATACTTACAAAATCATCGCACCGATGGCGATTATTATGCTTGCATTACACAGCTTGCCACCCAAAGTGCTTAAAGTGCTGTCTATAATTATCGGCACGATTTACGGGTTATATTTTGGGTTCTGTATAGCAATGATTATTCCTAACTTTTTCCGATAAAAGAAGGAGGCTCTTTAGCCTCCTTTACGTTTGCCGGTGGAATAAGATTTTTCTTTTTATATAGAACCGTCCGACCTCAGCCGATTCTTTGAATGATTTTTTGCGCGATTTCTTCATAAGCCTCGGTGTGCGGACTATCCGGATTTTCCGCCACAATCGGCGTACCGGCATCAGAAGTGCGGCGGATTTCCGGCTCCAAAGGAATGGCACCCAAAAATGTTTCGCCCATATTTTCCGCCGTTTGTTTGGCGCCGTTATGCCCGAAGATATCCACACGCTCGCCACAATGCGGACAAATAAAATAACTCATATTTTCAATAATTCCCAACACCGGAGTGCCGGTCTTTTTGAACATATTTACCCCTTTAATCGCGTCTATCAGCGCAATATCCTGCGGGGTAGAAACAATTACGATGCCGGCAAAATCCACGCGTTGCGACAGCGTAATCAAAATATCGCCCGTCCCCGGAGGCATATCAATCACCATAATATCAATCTCACCCCATTCGGTTTGCGTCATCAGCTGTTCAATGGCACCGCAGGCTTTGGCACCGCGCCATATCAGGGGTGTGTTACGGTCAATCAGCGAACCGACGGAGATTGATTTTATGCCGCATTCACGAAACGGCTGAAAATTTTTGCCGTCATTCGAAATCAGCGGCGCCCCCTCATAGCCGAGCATTGTCGGGATTGACGGGCCGTAAATGTCGGCATCAATCAATGCTACGTTTTTGCCACAGTCAGCCAGCGCCAAAGCCAGATTTACCGCGGTGGTGGACTTGCCGACACCGCCTTTGCCCGAAGCTACGCCGATTATTTTTCTGACACCGGCTATTTGCCATTTTTCGATGGCCTGAACGCCGAGATTGCTGTTTTTTTCTTCCACAAACAATATCGATATTTTATATTCCGGAAATAATGACGAAAGTTCCTGTTTTAGCTGCGTGCTGAGTCCGGAATTTTCTGCCAGATTACCATACTCGACAATTATTCTTTTGCCGATTATTTTGACATCGGTGATATTATGCTGCGGGTAGTATTTTGCTGCAATCTCTAAGATTTTTTCTGTGGATACTTCGGTCATATTATTAACTCCCATGTGGATATTTCGGATAGTTGATTGTATTTATTTATCAGATGGATTATCTTAAGACAACAAAAATATTTTTATAAAGGAAAGAAAATGGCTAAAAATAATAATCCTTGGGATAATGATAACGATGTGTCTGATGTATGGAGCGAAGCTTCAGACAATCGTTCGGCTCGCAAATTCAGAGTATTGACCAATAAACCTCAAGACGGTTGGGGAGGCTATGCCAAATATGCAATTTTGCTGTTTGCAGTGCTGTGGATATGCAGCGGCTTTTATCAGGTTCAGCCGAGCGAGGCCGGTGTGGTGTTGCGCTTTGGTAAATATGTTGATACAACAGAGGCCGGTTTGCATTACCATTTGCCGTCTCCGATAGAAGATGTGATAAAAGTTAATGTAACGCAGGAACGCAGTATTAACCTCGGCACCGGAGATGCCCGTGATTATCGCAATAACGCATTTACTGAAAGTCATATGCTGACCGGTGACGAAAATATCGTTGATATAAATTTGACGGTAGTGTGGAAAATTAAAGATGCCAAGGATTATCTGTTCAGCATTCGTGATCCGGATGAGACAGTCAGTGTTGCCGCACAGTCTGTATTACGGGAAATCGTTGGACAGTCGGAAATGCAGCCGATCATTACCGGAGATCGTGGCAAAGTTGAAGATGATACCAAAGAAGAGCTGCAACGCGTGTTGGATGAGTTCGAGTCCGGTATTTCCATTGTACGCGTAAAGTTGCAGAAAGCTGATCCGCCGAGAGAAGTGGTTGATGCCTTTAATGAAGTGCAACGAGCTAAAGCGGATATGGAACGTTTTAAAAATGAAGCGGAAGCTTATCGTAATGAAGTTTTACCAAAGGCACGCGGCCATGCGGCACAAATCACTCAAGATGCAGAAGCTTATAAAGCTGCAGTTATAAACAAGGCCGAGGGCGAGGCAAAACGTTTTGCTTCAGTTTATGCCGCATACAAAGACGGCAAAGAAGTAACTGTTAAAAAAATGTATTTGGATGCGATTGAAGATGTGTTGTCTAAAGCAAATAAAGTGATTATAGATCCGTCGCAAAAGGGTAATTTGCTGCCGGTGTTGTCATTGAACTCAAAAAAGGAGCAATAAAATGAACAGAATAGGTGTTTGGCATATACTGGGTGTGGTTGGAGTTGCAGTTTTAATTGTGGTTATGAGTGCAACCTATATTGTTTATCAATCAGAACAGGCGATAGTTCTGCAGTTTGGCGAGCCGATTCGTGTGGTAAATGAACCTGGGTTGAAGTTTAAGGTGCCGTTTGTACAAAATGTGGTGTTTTACGATGCACGGTTGCTGAATTTGGATCCTCCGGCACAAGAAGTCGTTTTGAATGATAAGAAACGCTTGGATGTTGATAGTTTTACCCGTTATAAAATTATCGACCCTCTTAAATTTTATCAGACGGTGCGTACCGAAAATCAGGCGCGCAGTAAATTGGCGGAAATCGTTAATTCGTCGTTGCGTAAAGTTTTGGGACGCATAACCTTAACCGAACTTTTGTCGGAAAAACGTACGCAAATTATGAGCGATATCAGCAATACGGTTAAAAAAGATGCCGAAGCAATAGGTGTCAGTGTGGCAGATGTACGAATACGCCGCGCCGATTTGCCCCGTGAAGTTATGCAGGCTATTAATGATCGGATGAAAACAGAACGGCAACGTGATGCCAAAGAATTTCGTGCCAAAGGTCAGCAAGAGGCGCAAAATATTCGCGCAACTGCAGATAAAGAAGCAACAATCATAATTGCCGAAGCGGAGAAAAATGCACAGATAACCCGTGGTGAAGGAGATAAAGAGGCGGTTCGGCTGTGGAATAAGACAGTCGGGCAAGATGTTGAATTCTATGATTTTTATCGTTCATTGGATGCCTATCGCAAATCGCTTTCCGATAATGAGACTTCACTGGTGCTATCTCCGGATTCGGATTTCTTTAAGTTTTTCAATAAGGGCATGAATTAACGGAACGATTGATGAAAAAACTTTGCGGACATATTTTATGCTTTTGCTGCGTATGTGGCTTTTCATACGCAGATGAGCGGCAACTGGAAGATGTAATTGAAGATGTAAATTCGGCAGTTGTCAGTATTGTGGCAGAAAGTGCAGATGCAGAAGCTCTCGGTGCCGGTATGGTCATTGACGCCGAAGGTTATGTTGTAACCAACGCTCATGTAACCGACGGAGCCGATAAAATTACACTAACCACGGTTGATGATGATGCCTACGAAGCTGAAATTGTAGGTTCTGACAGCAAAACGGATATAGCTTTACTTAAGACAGTTCGTCCGTTGGAAACAGGTGTGGCGCATTTTGCCGACTCGGATGAAATACGCGTGGGTAATCAGGTGTTTGCCATCGGTAATCCGTTTGGTTTGGGAAACAGTGTTTCTTTGGGAATTATTTCGGCCAAGGAACGTGATATAGAAAAAGGTCCGTATGATAACTTTATTCAAACCGATGCCGCAATTAATCAGGGGAATTCAGGTGGGCCTTTATTCAACATGAACGGAGAAATTATCGGCATGAACACGGCTATTTTTTCAAATGACGGAAATGATGCCGGTGTCGGTTTTGCCGTTCCGGCAAATATGGTGCGTTGGGTTGCAAATCAGCTTAAGCAAAACGGCAAAGTTGAACGAGGGTGGCTCGGTATCGGAGTGCAAAAAATCAGAAGTACCGATATTACGCAGAAAAATAAGTTGGTCGTAGCATCAATGGCGGAAAATTCTCCTGCCGCTGCTGCCGGAATAAAGGTAGGAGACGTACTGGAAGATGCCGGCGGATTATCTTTGAAATCGCCGCGCCAGTTTTCGCTTGAAGTGGCGCAGACGGCTCCGGGGACGGTATTGCCGATTATTGTTTTGCGAGACGGGCAAATGTCTGATTTGGAAATAACCGTTGAATCGATGCCGATTGAAGTAATGCCGGCATTGCAAACGAATGATAAAACAGCAAAAACACCAAAGCTGAAGAATAATATTTCAGAAGCAACAGAAGCCGCTCCGGCTGCAAATTTTCCTGAATTGGGGATAAAAGCAGTATTCGACGATGTTAATCAAGAATTTTTGATTGTGGACATTGCCGAAGATTCAGACGCGGAAGCTAAAGGAATAAATGTCGGCGACCGTTTCAAAACAGTGAATGACCGCAAAGTTTTCGGGGTTGAAGATTTGCGCGTCAGAATTAAAGAATCAATGTCGAGGGGGCAGATATCTCTGCAGTTTGTAGGCGAAGATATGCTTGATGTTATCACATTGAAATTGAAGGAACAAAATGAGCCGAATTGACTTTTATCATCTCAAAAAAAAGAGCTTGGAGGAAGTTTTGCCGATTTTGCTACAAAAGGCCTATACAAGCGGCAAACGCGTCCTGCTTAAGACAAATTCCGAAACGGTTGAAACATTGAATACACTTTTATGGACATATAACGATGAAAGTTTTTTGCCTCACGCTTCCAAAAAAGACGGATTTGCTGAGGAACAACCGATTTTTATCACGGATGATGACATTAATTTGAATTCTGCCGATTTTCTGTTTTTGGTAAACGGAAGTGAATGCGATTGTGCACAGGCAAGCTCTTTTGAACGAGTATTCAATATTTTTGACGGAAACTCCGATCCGGCATTGAAGCAAGCACGCCGCTTATGGAAGAGCTTTAAGGATAGCAATTTTGAAGTAAATTATTGGCAGCAGAACGATAGCGGAAAATGGGAACAGAAAGCCTGAAACAAAGGGCATAAATAATAAATAACTCTTGCGTATTTATGAAAAAAACGTATGATTCGTATAAATATAGGCTAACGGGAGAAAAAATTTGACTGAAATTTCAGATTTACATGTGGCCAGACAGACCATAGACAGAGAAATTGAGGCATTGAAAGCAATGGAAAACAGCTTAGACAATACATTTTGTCAAGCTCTCGATATGTTGCAAAAAACACATGGGCGCGTAATTGTTACCGGTATGGGAAAGTCTGGACATATCGGTAGTAAGATTGCTGCGACTATGGCTTCAACCGGCACTCCTTCGTTCTTTTTGCATCCGAGCGAAGCCAGTCACGGCGATTTGGGAATGGTAACCGCCGATGATACAGTTATTGCTATATCAAACAGCGGTGAATCTAAGGAACTGCTGGATATTTTGACATATTGCCGTCGGTTTTCCATTCCGCTGATTGCCATAACTAAAAATCCGGAAAGTTCCCTTGGTAAAAATAGTGATTTGATACTGCGCTTACCGGATAATCGTGAGGCTTGTCCTCTGGGATTGGCGCCGATGTCCTCAACCACGGCAACCTTGGTTATGGGTGATATTTTGGCGGCGGCGCTAATGGTACGCAAAGGCTTTACCGAACAAGATTTTCGTCTGCGCCATCCGGGTGGCAAATTAGGGGCAATTTTGCGCCATGTTTCGGATATTATGCATACCGGAGATGAAATGCCGCTTATCGGCGAAGATGCTATTATGCAGGATGCATTGATAAAAATGTCGGAAAAAATGCTCGGTTGTGTCGGTATTTTGAATAAAGACGGCGACCTAATCGGGGTGATTACCGATGGTGATTTACGGCGCTGGATGGCTCCGAATCTGATTGAGGAAAAAGTTTCAAAAGTTATGACCAAGAACCCGCGTACTTGCTCGGCAGATATTCTTATTGCCGAAGCTGTCAATATAATGAACAATACCGGCCGCGGAATTACCAATATGTTTGTGGTAGACGGCAAGAAACCGATAGGTATTGTGCATATCCACGATTGCTTAAGAGCCGGAGTAAGTTGATATATGATTGATGCCGATAAACTGGATTCATATTTTGAAAATAACCGTACGTTCGGATTCGAGCGCTCTGACGTTCGTCGGCATACAACTGATTGGCGCCGTTTGTTCAAAATATTATTACCGTGTTTGGCTGCCGGTCTGCTCGGATTGGTGATAATTATCCCAAATATCAGGAAAAATGTTGACTTAAGCGATAATATTACTTTGCCGCGCAAAAACGAGATGGAAAAGCTGCATATTGAGCAAACCGTGTTTAATACCGTGGATAGTAAAAACCGCGTCAATAAAATCGTGGCGGACAGTGTTGATGAGGTTGATGCCGGTTCGCAGGTTTATGAAATTATGCACCCGAAAGCGGTTTTGCCGACAGATCGAGGGCAAACAGTCATTACCTCACAGAAGGGATATTTTAATCAAAATAAAAATATTTTGGAGCTGGAAACCGAAGTTAAAGCAGTAATTGATGATGATACCGAAGTTACCACTTCTAAAGCGACTTATGACTTCAACTCTGAAAAAGGCTGGGGAAAAGAACATGTCAAGGCTGTCGGAAACTGGGGTAATATGCTGGCAGAGGGATTTAGTTATGATAAATCGGCGCAGATATTGGTACTTAAGGGTAACAACAGCATAAACACTTCCGGAGGAGTGCTTGTCGCTGAAAAGGAGACTCGTATTTATCAGCAGAAAAATAAAAGTGTATCAGTGGGTAATGCGGTCATCACTCAAGACGACAACAAACTTTATGCCGAAGAAGTGGTCGGTTGGTTTACCCAAAGTTCAAAAAAAGAATTGGAGCGGGCTGAGGCTTATCGCAATGTGAGGATGATAACTCCTAAAGAAATCATCACAGGCGGCGAGGCATATTATGACGCAAAGACCGGTAAGATAGATATTTATGGCGCCGGTCGCCAACGCAGTATTGCCGGAAAATATGTTAATATTATTCAAGGGCAGAATAAGTTGCGCGCACTCACGGTAACGGCAGCACTGATGGCAGAAGAGAACTGCAAAAGGCGGTTGCAATCGGTGATGTGCTTATCAAAACTCCTGATGAAAGTATTGCCGGTGCCAGAGGTGTTTATGAAGTTAAGACGGGTAAAATAACGGTTTGGGGCGGTAAGCGTCCGGTCGTTATCAAAAAAGAAGAAAATGTTTTATACGCGCAAAAGGTAGAAGCATTTTTGGAAGGGGGGCGCAATTTAAAATATGCCGTAGCAACCGGCGAAGTCGAGATTGTTACTCCTAAAGGTTCTGCTTGGGGAGAACGCGGAATCTACAGTCCTACAGAAAATAAAATCGAATTGTTTGAAAATGTGCGTTTGGAACAAAACGGTAATTTTATTGCCGGAGCTCATGCGATAACCGATTTAGAGACCTCTGTCAGTCGTATTTCCGGCGACGAAACCACCGGCGGCAGGATACGCGGCACATTCTATAAGAAAAGGAAATAAAACGATGGCCATAAAACAGAAAAATGATAAAGATATTTTGGAGGTTTTTAATATCGGTAAAAAATATAAAAAACGCTCGGTGTTGCGCAATGTTTCTTTGCATGTGAAAAAAGGCGAAGCCGTGGGTTTGCTGGGGCCTAACGGTGCCGGTAAAACAACTTGTTTTTATTGCATAACCGGTCTGATAACTCCGGATTACGGCGATATATACATAAACGGCGAAGATATTACCAATATGCCGATGTATAAGCGCGCCAAAATGGGAATCGGTTATTTGCCCCAAGAAGCGTCTATTTTCAGAACACTGAGCGTGGAAGACAATATAAAAGCAATTTTGCAAGTCGTGGAAGAAGATGAAGGCAAACGGGAGACAACGCTTGATGAATTGCTTAATGAATTTTCGATTGCCCACCTGCGTAAATCTCCGGCATTGGCACTTTCCGGCGGTGAACGTCGTCGTTTGGAGATTGCACGTGCGCTTGCCAGCAGACCATCGTTTATATTGTTGGATGAGCCGCTGGCAGGCATTGATCCGATTGCCGTAAACGACATCCGCGGCCTGGTATCGCAGCTTAAAAACCGCGGCTTGGGTGTGTTGATTACCGACCACAACGTGCGTGAAACTCTGGATATAATCGACAGAGCTTATATTTTGCACAGCGGCTCGGTTCTGATGGAAGGCACACCGGACGAGATTGTTAAAAACGAAGAAGTGCGCAAAGTTTATCTGGGAGATAATTTCTCTCTATAAACATACCTTTCACCATATTTTGAGAAAGTTATAAAAATAAAAAAATAGTAAAAACTCTTAACAAAAATGCGGAAAAATTGAAAGTGTAAAAAGCTTGGAATCAATTTATATAAAGGAGCAAGGTAATGGAAAAAGATCAACTGAAAGACGCAATGAAGAATGATGCTGTCAACGCGAAACAATATGCTGACGGTCATCATAGAAAATCTGTAAATGTGCTTGCACGGCACAGAGATCCCGAGAGACTGCAAGTTAGAAATTTTAATAGCAAAATAAGTCGTATAGTAGGGACCCAACACTCTGGCGGCACCAGACGAACGAAAAAAATTGAATCATTGGGAGAAGCTCTTAATAGGGGTGGTCGGGACGCATGGGATGATGCTTATTTTTATGAGGATGATAAGGGTAATAAAGCGGTTGTTATCTGCAATGATATTACCAAAGAACCTTATGAAATAAGGATGCAGATTCCAAATGGCGGTAAAACTGATATATACATAGTTAATACGACAACCTTAATGAATCATGATAACGTATCGGTAGATGAGGCCGGTAGTGTCATGTGGGCATTGGCTGGACAGTTGGAGAGCGGTGCTTCGATTGCTGAACTTATGCAAGATTTCAAAAAATATCAACGGTCACCTTATCCACCGGAAATTGCGCGACAGGAAGAAGAACAACAGACAGATGATCGGCAGAAAACTGACGACCGCGCCGACGCCGTTGAAGATGCCGTCGATGATGAGATGGAAACTCGGATAACGGAATCCTATGGTATTTCTTTTCAGTGTGCTAAGCAAAGTAAAGATGTTTCAGAAATTGTAATGACTGCTATGCGTGATTATGAAAGCGGCAAAAGTTATACTTCCGATTATCATGAGTATATGAATATTGAAACAGTGATGGAAATGGGATATGATCGCGAAAATGCCCAAATAAAGTTGAACAAAGTGGCCGAACAGGTACTTGACGGCAGGCCTCTCAAAGAAATCTTTCTGGCCAATCGTCAATTTTTAACCAAACAATCTGCCGAAAAACTTAAGGCTGATATGGAAAAGAAAAATAAGCAGCAAAAACCAGATACATCACACATAATCAGAAGACGAGAAAATCAAAGGTGATGAATATTTCCAAGAAGCAGCAGCTAAATGATTGATGCTTTTAACTAGAAGCAATGCAAAATCTGCAAACAGCGGGATTATCTGAAAAAATAAGATAATATCGCTGTTTGCACACAGTTTTCTCAATTTTGTTACCAAAATTTAATAGGTATAAAATTGTAATACTTTTTTTATCTATTTACTTTTGCTTAAAAGTTGTTATACTATAAAACAAAAAATTAACCAAGGCGATTTTGCCATAATAAATTAACAAATGAGGTATATTATGAATATTACATTATCAGGAAAACAGGTTGATATCAGTGACAGACTGCGTAAGCACGTTGAAGAAGCATTGGAAAGTGCCGTTAACAAATACTTTAATGCGCCGATTGGCAGCAATGTGTATTTTTCTATGGACGGCGAAGAGTTCCGTGCCGAAGTTACCGTGCATCCGGCTAAAAATATCGTGCTGAAAGGTACCGGTGTCGCTGCTGACCCGTATTCTGCATTTGATAACGCTAATACCCATATTGCTACCCGTCTGCGTCGTCAAAAGAATAAGCTGAATGACCACAAGGGTAAAACCGGTATCGTAGAAATGGCCCACGAAGCCGTATTCCCGTTGACTGAAACTGAAGACGAGATGAGTATTGATGAAAATGCACCGTTGACGATTGCCGAAACCGATGCCAACATCAAAGTATGCACCGTAAGCGAAGCTGTTATGTATATGGATTTGGCTGACGAATGCGCCTTGATGTTCCGCAACAGCGCCAACAATCGTATCAGTATGGTATATCGCCGCAAAGACGGCAATATCGGTTGGGTTGAACCGGCAGAATAATTGGTTTAAACTGTAAAAAGGTTGTTTCAATGGGTATTTCTGATATTTTATCGGAAGATATGATTTTGACGGAAGCTGCGGCTGACAGCAAGCGTCACTTGCTGGAACAGATAGCAGCATTTGTTGCCGAACGTGAAGGCTTGGATAAAAATGCAGTGTTTGAAGCGGTTCTGGAACGTGAGAATCTCGGGTCTACCGGCTATGGTAACGGTGTTGCTTTTCCACATGCGCGCCTTGAAGGATTAAACGGAGTGATTACGGTATTTGTCCGCTTATCGCAACCTATAGATTATGATTCGTTGGATCATAAACCGGTGGATATGGTGGCATTTATGATATCTCCGGAAAACAGCGGTGATGACCATTTACGCACCTTGGCAATTTTTTCGCGAGTGTTGAAAGATGCCGATATCTGCAAAGCGATTCGCTCGGCTAAAAACGCCCACGAAATATATTCTGCTTTGCACAAATAAAAAAATTATACTTTCAATAAGAGCCGGACATCAGTTCGGCTTTTTTTATTAGCTAAATTAAAGAAAAATGTTGCTTTCCACGTCATACTGAGCCGACAGGCGAAGTATCCATTCGTTCCGGTGGAACGAACAACACCATAGGTGTTGCTGGATCCTTCACAACGGCTCTAAAGCGCCTGTTCAGAATGACAACCAATACTGTTTTTAAACAAAATAATTTAATAGAGCTATGTTTTATAAAAAAATATTGACAGAAAAATTAAATAATGCTATTTTGTCAGACAAACAGTACTTTTATTTTTACAATTATGGAACAAGACGGAGGTGCGCCTTATTACAAGGCCAAGATTACCGCAAAACCTGTGCTTCGCATTGACGGTACGGTTATAGCGAAAGTTTCCTTTGTTGAAAGACAAGGAAAGACGATTGCTCGCTTTTATTCCGATAAGGATAAGGCGTTAACTCTCAAAACAGGTGACATAGTTTATGTTTGCCCGTATGACGCAGATGCTTATATGGATGAGAAAAAAATTCAATAACTATGGAATTTAGTGAGGGACCATTATTTTCTACGGCAATTGTCGAAGGAAAAGAGGTAACGGAAAAATATGTGAAAATCCGTTATCACAAAAAGAAAAAAATGTTCGGAACCGATTATCCGAGCCACGAAATTAATGCCATTTGGCTGTCTGATGATGAATACGCCAAAAGACAGTATTGGCAGGCACGTAGATTGCGTTCCGGGGATGAAATTTGGGTGGATTGTTGCTACGGCGACGAGTGGAGTCTTCCCGAACAAAGATGCGGATTGCTTCGTAGATTGATCAATCAGATCTTTTATTAAGTAAATAAAGAGAAACCCTTTGCATTGAGTTGCAGAGGGTTTTCTTTTGTTATTATCTTGTGAAAGAAAATAAGCCCGCCGAATTTCTCCGGCGGGTTGCGATTTTATCAAAATTATTTGGGATTGCGTGGATCAAATATTTTACCTTTAGCCAATCTGTTTTTTATCAATTCATTTGTAAACATTTTTTCAAAATCACCGGCATCTTTATGTCTGGCGGCAATTTTTATTCCTTCTGCAAGTTGATTATCGGAAACAAATTGTAAATCTTCAGGTTTGAGGTCTCGGAGCATTTTCAGCTCTGTATCAGCAATACGCAGCATAAGAGCAAACCGGTCTTCACTTGAAGTAAAAGCAGATGCCGATGCCAATTTATTTTTATTCATATTTAGAGTTATTACATTTTCCAATGTCTGTGGAAATTTTTCTTCAACCTTGTAAACATATTTTTTTGTGATGTTCCGAAGAACATTACCTATGGTATTTGTATTTTGTTTTCCGCTTTTTTCATAGGCATTCAGCAGTTGCAACATTGTCAATTTGTCGGCGTGTTCCGGGTATTTGGTTATCAAAATTTCTGCCATTGCCGCATCGTAATACGAATCCGCAGAAGAATCTATTATGGTATTATCATCAGTTAGTGACAAACGATGTGCATAACGCTCTGGATAATTTTTTTCAGGTTGTTGTTTAATTTGCTCCAGCAATCGAGGCATTAAAGCCTGCTCTTTCCATGCAAACAATGCATCTTCCATTTTTGCTCCTTTATCAACCACAAATTCATAGCCCATATAACTACCTTTTGACGCTTTGCCGGTCGACGAACCCAGCATCGGTTCATTTGCAACTTTTACCATTGCTGCACATATATCTTCAACTCTTTTCTCCGGTCCGACTTTTCCAACGTAAGCAGCCTTGTCCAACAGTTGTCGACGTTTGATTCTTGTGGCGACGGCTTCAGGTGCTTCTCCCTCATTCCATGTAAATGACTGTCTGTCTTTACCTCCCGCAGTCGGTATGTCGACCCTTATTTTACCCTGCAGTTTATTTTTTGCATGCTGTAATTCGTGCATCAATGTTTCAGACGAGGCGTCTAATGTTTCACGGTTCAAATGTATATGCAGTGTTTCAGCATTATCTAACCCATGCAATGCATTATGTTTGTCGCCCGTTAGCAAAGTAAGATTCTTCGGCTGATTTATCTGTAGCGGAATCTCCTTTTCTCTTTTTTTCTTCGGCATATTCTCCCGGAGTTTTTTCATCATTTCTTCTCTTCTGAAATCATAATCAGGAGGATAGCTGTATATATCACGGCCGGATGACGAACGTGGCTTGTCGCCCTTGGAGGCAATTTTACCTGCCAATCGTCCCAGAGCCTCAACAATCTTTTCCTCATTTTCATCGGTATGGCCGCTCACCGGATATTGAGTATCGGTAACTGTTTTGGTACTCAAATCCTGCAATTTTTCCCGTCCTTTCATTACCTCTATCACTTTGGAACAGAACTCCGGATCTTTATCCTTCAGCTGTTCCAAACTTTCTTCGGAGCATTTACCGCCTTTGAGAGCCATCTGCAAAACCGCACCTTTATTATCACTGTCTTCATAGGTATTTATGTCACGTACTATGCGGTTGATAGTCCAATCCAGAGCGGTTTCTTTAGATATATCCTGGTGATTGATATCTACACCGGCTTCAATATAAGCGTCTACCGCTTCCGGTGTTTCCGCAAAAAACAATTTTGTCATTTTGAAACCTGTGATTTTCCGCGCTTCCGGATCTTGCAAAATTTCTTCTCTGGTCGGGGATTTTGCCTTTTTTCTCACACCGTGATTTCCCAATCCCTCAACAAACTCTTCAAGATCGAGCGATTTGTTACCTTTTTCCGCAGTCATTATACCAATATACGATTTATCGGTTAAAACTCTTTTTGCCGGCTCGGTACTGCTTCTGTATACAACAAAAGAAACTTCTTCTACGGAAGACGAGGGATTATTTTTGGAAAACTCATAAACGGCATTGAATATGGCTTTGGCCGATTGTTCTTGCGTTAGTGAGCCGATAATGCCCGTTCCGATTTCCGGCAACGCGATTCGTTTTATTCCCACTTCATTGGCGGTTTCTAAAGTTTTGAGTACGGAGCGGTTCACAACTTCGAATTGGCTGTCTTCTCTGGCACTGACTGTTACTACGTGAGCGAGCTTAACGTCCGGCTTGCCGGATTCTGTTATAATGGCATCACCGTCCTTCAGAAAGCCTTCTTGGGCGACTTTTTCATAGGCCTCTAAACCTGCGCCCATGCCGGCTGTCTCTATGGCATAACCCACACCGCCGCCGGAAGCACCGTCTCTAAACTCCGGGACAACAATGCAATCCGCATCTTCTGCGGCAACATTACCTGTTTTCAGACAAACATTTATGTTGTTAATTTTCTGTTCAAAGTCGGTAACATTTTCGCTCATAATCAATACTCCTTGTGATAGAAATCCGATATGCTCTCATGCTAAATTATTTTTAGACAAAAGTCAAGAACTACTTGCAAAAAAAGCACGCCGTTTTGCCGGCGTACTTTAATATGGTTTGACTTGAAGTGATTAAATATCGAGGTTTTGAACTTTCAGCGCGTTTTCCTGAATGAACTCTTTACGTGGCTCCACCACGTCGCCCATCAGGGTAGAGAAGGCCTCGTCGGCTTCTTCCACGCTGTCTATTTTAACCTGCAACAAAGAACGCGCTTCCGGATCAAGCGTAGTTTCCCACAGCTGTTCCGGATTCATCTCGCCCAATCCTTTATAGCGCTGGATGGAAATACCCTTCTTGCCGGCACTCGTTACGGCATTCATCAGTGATACCGGCCCGTCGACACGTTTTTCGCCCAAGGATTTGGTGGATAATACCAACGATTTGGCGAAGTTTTCGGTCAAAAAGTCGTGCATTTCGTTCAAGATTTTGCCTTCCGGACTTTCCAAAATATTGGCGCCGATGATGTGTTCTTCTTTTACACCGCGCAACACGCGATAGAATACCACGCTGCCTTCGTCATTGATTTCGGCTTTCCAACCGCGGTCATATTCGGCTTCCAAAGTATCCAAACGTGCCGCCATTTTCTCGATTTCGGCGGTTAATTTAGCTTTGTCATTCAAAACGTTAACATCAAACAGGCCGCAGATAGCCATTTGCTCAATGATTTTTTCCGGAGCTTTCAAAGTCAGTGCCTTAATCATGGCATTGGCTTTTTTGGTGCTTTCCACAAACGAAATCAAATCCTGTCCGATTAAACGTTCGCCGTTGGCGGTTTGCAGATAGCCGTCTTCGCACCCGCCGTGAATGAGGTAATCTTCCATCTCGCGGTCGTCTTTAATATAGATAATCGAGTTGCCACGTTTTGCTTTATACAGCGGTGGTTGCGCGATATATACATAGCCGCGGCGAATCAGCTCCGGCATTTGACGATAGAAGAAAGTCAAAAGCAAGGTTCTGATGTGGGCACCGTCGACATCGGCATCGGTCATTATAATGATTTTGTGATAGCGACATTTATCGGCATTAAAGTCATCGCGGCCGATACCGGTACCAAATGCGGTAATCATCATGCCGATTTCGGCCGAGGAAAGCATACGATCAAAACGCGCACGTTCCACGTTCAAAATCTTACCGCGCAACGGCATAATTGCCTGATATTTACGGTCGCGTCCCTGTTTGGCTGAGCCACCGGCGGAATCACCCTCAACGATAAACACTTCGGAAAGTGCCGGATCTTTTTCGGAACAATCGGCTAACTTGCCCGGCAAAGAGGCAATGTCGAGTACTCCCTTACGGCGGGTTAATTCGCGAGCCTTGCGCGCAGCTTCACGCGCCGATGCGGCCTCCACGATTTTACCGACAATGATTTTGGCTTCGGCCGGATGTTCTTCCAACCATTCTTTAAGCTTATCGCCGACAATGTTTTCTACTACCGGACGTACTTCGGAAGAAACAAGTTTATCTTTGGTTTGTGAAGAAAACTTCGGATCCGGTGCTTTAACCGATAATACACAGGTTAAACCTTCGCGCATATCTTCGCCGGTAATAATGTCTTTATCTTTTTTCAATAAGCCGTTTTCCTGAATGTAGTTATTGAACGTACGCGTTAACGCGCCGCGGAAACCGGCCAAGTGTGTACCGCCGTCTTTTTGCGGAATGTTGTTGGTAAAGCACAGCATCGATTCGTTGTAAGAATTAGTCCATTGCAAGGCAACGTCAACCGTGATACCGTTGTTTTCACCGTTGATGCGAATCACATTTTCGTGCAACGGCGCTTTGGATTTATTGAGGTGTCCGACAAACGCCTGCAAACCGCCCTCGTAGTGGAAGTCAACTTCGCGCGGTTCGGCGCCGCGGTTATCAATCAATTTGAGATAAACGCCGGAATTGAGAAATGCTTTTTCTCTGATGGCGCGCTCCAAAGTGTCAAAATTAAATTCAACATTGGTAAAGGTTTTCGGTGACGGCAAAAATGTTACTTCGGTGCCATGACGGTTTGGGGCATCGGCTACGACGTGTATGTGCTCAACCACGTTGCCGTCGGCAAATTCGGCCGCATATTCTTTATCGTTGCGCCAGATTTTCAGCTTGAGCCAAGTGGAAAGGGCGTTTACCACCGAAACACCCACACCGTGCAAACCGCCGGAAACCTTATAGGAATTGTTATCAAACTTACCGCCGGAGTGCAGTTCGGTCATAATAACCTCGGCCGCCGACACACCTTCTTCCTTATGGGTATCAACCGGCATGCCGCGGCCGTTGTCGCGAACCGTTGCCGAGCCGTCCGGATTCAAAATAACCACCGTCTTATCGCAATAACCGGCCAATGCTTCATCAATGGAGTTATCCAGCACTTCGTAAATCATGTGGTGCAAACCGGAGCCGTCGTCGGTATCGCCGATATACATTCCAGGTCTTTTGCGCACGGCATCCAGACCGCGCAAAACCTTGATGGAATCGGCATTATATTCTTCTTCACCCTTAAGATATTCTTCTTCCGTTAAGTCTGTCATTTTTTCCTCATTATAAATCATATTTCACAATGCCAAAAGTATAGCGCAGAGCCGAAAATTTACAAAGAATAAAATGCAAGTTATAAACGGAAAAATAAGCAATGTACCCAATTATTATGAAACAATGAATTATTTTGTAAAATATTTGATAACAATATTTCCGAACAAACACAAAAAATCCCGCTCTTATCAGGCGGGATTTCTTAAAAAGCAATAAATTTCTAGAAACCTTCGGTATCTAAGCGTTTACGCATTTGCTTACGAGCGCGACGCACTGCCTCAGCCTTACGACGAGCCTTTTTCTCGCAATTTTTCTCATGACAACGGCGCAACTTCATCTCGCGGAAAACGCCTTCTCTTTGCATTTTCTTCTTCAGAATTTTCAAAGACTGGTTGACATCGTTGCCGATAACCGTAACCTGAACCACTTAAATCACCCCTTTCCGGTTTAAATTGTTAACAAATTGAGCCTTATGTATCACACGATATTTCATTTTGCAAGCAAAAAATAAAAAATTGCTCATGCAATGATATTCGGATTAATACTTGCTTCCACTTTATCTATCTTTTTTTCGATTCCGATTTTTTGAGAACTTAAACGGCGTGCCTGAAAAAAATCTATGGTTTTTCCTTGCTTCAATAGCCGCGATAAATCAGTTTTGATGTGGCGTTGCTCCAATTTCATTTCACATAAAAGAAGCTGCAATTTTGCCATTTTATCATTTGCCGTCATCGAATGTTAGTCCTTTCATAGAATAAAGTTGTCATAAACTTTACTTTTTTAGTGGAAATTTTATATTTAAGTTGTAAAGAGTATACATTATTTTTAAATCAATTGCAAATAAAAAATACGGAGAAATTTTATGAACAAGATTAAAAAAATAGGGATACTGACGAGCGGCGGCGATTGCGCCGGACTTAACGCTGTTATTTTTTCAGTGGTCAATACCGCATCTCGCTACGGTTGGGAAGTGTATGGTATTCATGACGGTACCGACGGATTGAGTAATCGCCCGCTTTCTTATGAGATTTTAACCGAGGAGTCTTTTTCAAATTCTCCGTGGCCGCGTCTTTCCGGTTCGTACCTCGGATCGCTTAATACCGGTGTCAAAGAAGCACCGGAAATTGTGGCTAAGCGTTTTGGCGAGGGCGTAAAAGAACTCGGCTTGGATGCAATTTTGGTGGTAGGCGGTGACGGCAGTATGAACATTGTCAGTAATTATTGCAAAATGGCCGGCGTTAAAATGATAGGTATTCCGAAAACCATCGATAATGATACTCCGTTAACCGAATTTTCCGTAGGTTTCAACACGGCATGTCAGGCTTGCACAAATGCTCTTGATGATTTACTTCTCACTGCTCGTTCGCATCATAGAGCGCTGATTTTGGAAGTTATGGGACGTGATGCCGGACATTTGGCTATGCATGCTGCAGTTGCCGGATTCGCAGATATATGTTTGGTTCCGGAAATACCATATACTTTGGATGGTATTATTAAAAAATTGGAAGAAATTAAGCAAAGCGGTCGCAGACATGCTCTGATTGTTGTTTCCGAAGGGGTGAAAACCGAAAAAGGTGAGGCAGTCACCAGTTCGATAAATATGGTCGGTGAAAAAATCAACGGCGGTATAGGTGAATATTTAAGCAATTTGATTAATGCCAATTATAAAGGTTTTCAAACCAGAGTCACTAAACTTGGACACGTTCAGCGGTCAGGTAATCCGACAATGTTTGATCGCAGCTTGGCAGTGGTTTTGGGTTCGGAGGCCGTACGTCTTTTGGCGGAAGGCCATACCGATAGAATGGTGGCATTAACTAAAGGAAAAGTTACGTCTTTTTCTCTGGAAGAAGTTGTTGCAGCCGGAACCACCGGATTGGATGCACACAGTCCGTATGTTAAAGCGGCACATAATATAGGAATGTACATTGGAGAAGAATAAGTATCATTTTCGTTAAATTATAAACGTCCTTGCTTGAGGACGTTTTTTTATTTGACAAAACAAAAGAAAATACTATAATCAGCTTATAACAAAAATATTTTATATATGGATATGGTGATTATCATTATTTTTACAGCAATTGCTGTGTGTTTAGTAAGCTGGGCAGAATTTATTTTGTTCAAAAAGCGAATAAATGATGCTTTGGAAATCAGTGCGCGAATCGCTGCATCTTGGTGCGTTTTTGATTTTATTCTGCTGACGCTGTTTTTCGGTTTGTACTTTGCCAATGTTGATATATTTGGCTATCCGCTGATTTTGTTTGTAATGAGTTGCTTGTTTGTTGAATCATTTCTGTGCGGAGCGTTTATGTTGGCATGTTGTCTGATGTGCGATCCGCGGCAGCGTAAAAAGCAGATAACAAGAGCTTAAAAATCTTTAAATATGAAGCATTTCTGTAAGTATTTGGCAATCGGTATAGCGATAGCTATCATTGCCGCAGTAGCAATTTGTTGTGCAGCATGGAGTTTCCACTCGCTGCATCGTTTCATCTGGTTTGTCATTTGTGCCATTGTATGTCTGATAATCGGGCAATATCTGGTGAATCCGGACTATGTTTCCGTTGAGAAGGACGGAAAGAAATGTGTCGAAAGGATGTCAAAGGCCGGACAAGTAGGCACTGTTATCGCAATTCTTGTTGCTTTAGGCATCTGTGGTTCGTTGGTGTGGACAATAGGTTACGGAGTCGCTTCGTTATTTGGGTGGCAGCCAGAGTTCTGGGAGATGTATCTGCTCTATGGCGCATTGACCGTCGCGGCGGTTATTCTGGCATTCGTTGCAATTATGCGCATCTATGATTATTGCGATGACTTCCGCCACAATCGCTACGATGTCAGAGATTATGCCAAGAATCTCCTGATGTGGATTTTTATCACATTATGTGGGGTGGGTGTAGCCGGAACAATTCTCTATTTTTTGTTCCCGCTGGCATTAAGGTACTAAATTTAAAAGCGTCGTTCTTAACCGAGCGACGCTTTTGTTTTTGTGCACATTATATATTCTGATTAAGCCTTAGCTTGTTTGGCAACAATCGACTTTTTGATTTGTTTGGCTTCTTCGGTCAACTTTGTGTTGGAAGTAGAAGTCAAAAAAGAATCCAAACCACCGTTGTGTTCAATCGAACGCAAGGTTTTGGAACAAACTTTGAGCTTAAACACTTTATTCAAAGCCTCGCTGAACAAAGATACAACTTGCAAGTTCGGCATAAAGCGACGGCGGGTTTTATTGTTAGCATGGCTGACATTGTTGCCGCTCTGAACACCTGTGCCTAAGATATCACATTTTTTAGACATTTCTTTAATTCCTTAAGTTAAATTTAACAATATTGTTGTTCGTTATTACATTGATTTTATTGACAAGTCAAGCAAAATTATATAGAAAAGTGAAAAAATAATTAAAAATTCCTCGTTAACGGGGTAAAAGGCCTCCGATGCCATATAAGAATTATGTAGCGAAAGCTCAATTGGATAGCCGGAGGAAGAAAAACAACCTCAAAATGTTGTTTTTCGACGACGGGCGAAGACCACTTAATGAGAGGGCGCGACAGCGACAACGAATTTAGTGGACGAGTGACCGAAGCGAGCCACAGGGCGAAGCAAGAAATTGGCCTCCGACGCCATATAAGAATTATGTACCCGTAGCTCAATTGGATAGAGTGTTGGCCTCCGACGCCAAAGGTTGCGAGTTCGAACCTCGCCGGGTACGCCAATAAAAAATCCCCCGATATGGGGGAATTTTTTATTGGAATAACGCGGGGTGAGAAGAGCCTCGCCGGGCTTAATATCTAAAAACAACCTCAAAATGTTGTTTTTAGATATTAAGGCGAAGTGAACGAGCCGAGCTACCAAGCGACAGCGTCCAGTAGCGAGGCCGAGAACGAGTGACCGCAGCGAGCCTAAGGCGAAGCAAGACGCCATAAAATCCCCCGATATGGGGGAATTTTTTATTGGAATAACGCGGGGTGAGAAGAACCTCGTCAGGCTCAGAACATCATCATATTATATTTTAAATTGTGTGGAACTTCGCTTTCGCCGCCGTGAGCATCGCCCAAATACGACAACGTATAGCTGTACACCAAGAATCCGTACGGATTCAAAATCCGGTCTTCCGGTCGTTTAAAGCGCAAACCTCCGTCATAACCCACACGTAGTGTAGCGCGCCATAAATCAACTTTAGGTTGCGGATTATCACGAGTTATATCATAAGTTTTGAATTGCACCATCCACATAGAACGTGAAACATGCTTGGTCCACATAATTTCAATATATCTTTGCAAGCCGAGTCGTTTGAATTGTTCGTCGGCGGACTTGGCATCTTTTTCTTCAAATTCATGGAAAACGGCATCGGTCGAGTACCAATAAAGAATGGAATTTTTGCTCCAACGCTCTTTAAGTTCGGCATAGTCCTCAGTAATAGTGTATCTCAGCATGATATAATCACGGATATACTGCTCGGCAATTAAATCGCTGGCATAATAGTTTCGTTCGTCTTTTTCCAACAATTCGAGTTGATTGGTGTTGTTATTTATACGATACAGTTGAGGTTCCACATGATAACTTGGTAAAATCATATAAATAATACACGACAGGAACATATTAAAGCAAATACTCAAACATGTTACAATTACCAGAAATCGTGAAGTCCATAAATACCGTCGCTCCGGAAAAGCATCAACATGCACGCGTTCCGGAAAATACCCCAAGATATCGGGCGATTCTTTTTCTCTGTATTTAAATAATGTGCCTAATATTGAAACCATTGCAAATTTTAACCTCTATTTTACGTTTATATCATATATTAAAAGAAAAAGTGTAATAAAATGTTAATTTTTAATGTTTATTATAACTTAAGGCTATTTATAAGTAAAGGATAGAAACATGAAAAAGTTGCTATGTTTGGCGGTATGCGCGCTGAGTTTGATTTCTTGCGCAGAAAACCAACAAAAATATTACCAAGAGCAGCAAGCTCAGTATATTCAGCAGTATACCACGGTACCGAGCGGTCCGGCGGCGGCCTATGCCGAAGACTGGAATTCGGCTATTCGCTATGATGCCGATATGCAGAATATGTATGCAAAATCGCCGACAATTATTGATAAGCCGCTTGATATGTATATGGTTATGGCATTGGCTCTCAAATACAATTACACCGGCCGCATGATGCGTTATCAGGAAAGTTTGGCTAAGGCCGGACATACCGCTTATTCCGCTTTGCCGGAAATTGTTTCTAATGCCGGATACGTAAACACCAATTATGCCGATACAAGTCCTGATTTGAAAGTTGCATGGAATATTTTGGATATCTCCACTCTGTACTTTATGAATTCCGATCCGATGCTTAAACAAAGTGTTGCTTCGGAAGAAAGCCGTAAAGTTATTCAAAACATTTTACAAGAGGCAAGGGTGTTGTACTGGAAAGCACTTACGGCTCAAAGACTGTTACCGGTGCTTGATGAAACCATTGAACATATAACTTTGGATGTAGATGAAATGAACGCCAATGCTAAAGAACTCGCCGCCGACGGTAAGAATCCGGATACGGCTGAATTGATAAAAAAGCGTAAATATATGGAAGCGGTGCAGAAATTATCGACACTCAAACGTGACATGGAAACGGCACACGAGCGTCTGGCTTCGTTGATGGGATTGCATCCGCAAACTCAATTCTCTTTGGCCGGTAAAGAATACGGTAACTTCTCATTGCCGGAAATTAAATCCAACCTCTCGCAATTGGAATGGTTGGCTTTGACTAATCGACCGGAACTTAAGGTTCACGATTTGCTTACTTCCGCTGACGATCTTAATTTGATTATCAGTACATTTCGTGATGACAACGGCAGTAACTATATGAGCAATCAAAGCCAGTATAATCAGCAGTGGTGCAGTGCCGCCAAAGAGGTTACAATGTCGGTTTATGAAGATAGTAGTTCCGGCAGTGTTCATACTATGGAAGATTTACGCCGTCAACGTATGACTTCGTTGGTCTTAAATCAGGTGTATATCGGCTGGGCTCGTTACAGCTCTGCTATGGAAGATTATCAAATTGCCATGGAAATTGCCGGTACTTCAGAAAATATTGCCGAAGATATTGTGTCGGCCAAGGGCAGTCATGCTGAAAAAAGTTTGCTGGAAGCTGCCCGTGCTATCGGCGATGAAACCAAGGCTTCACTTGCGTATGTTGATTTTCAGGATGCTTTAGGTTCGCTTTATGCTACTATCGGCTTAGATGCGCTACCTTATTATATGTTAAACGAATCTCCTTCGCGAATTGCTTTGGCTTTGCGTGAGACTCTTGAAAAATGGAAAGACGGTGAGTTTGTTCCGGAGAGCCGTCCGTACTTGTTGGATATCCCTACTCACCGTCCGCCGGTAAATCTTACCAATGAAGGAATTTTACCTGATGTAACCTACAGTACCGGCGAAAGAATCAAAATAGAAGTTCCTGATGAGGCATTTGCAAAGATGGGGTGGGACAGCACCCAGATTCAAAGCAAAGCAGGCTCTATTGACGATACTTCGCTGCCAAAATGGCTCAAATATAACGATAGCACTCGTGTGTTTGAAGGTTTGGCTATGCCGGGTAATGAGGGGGTTTATCCGTTGAAGATATATGCTATGGATAAGGACAGTAATATAGCGTATCTGACCTTTACACTGACGATTGTGGATACGTATGTTCCATCCATAAATGTCCGCGGCTTAAACAGACAGCGCAATGCTACTGTTATGAAAAAGTGCAGCGGTGCGCAATGCACGGATAATACTCTTGATGATATTCAGGTATTGATGCCGCGCATGCCTAAACATTAATACACAGCAAAACCGAAAAGAGCCGATTCTTTTGTTATGAACGGCTCTTTTTTTATATCGTTAAACAGAATCGCACAGAATCGTTTTGTTTAAGAAAAATCACATTTCATTTTTAGGTTTCTTACATTATGCACGGTTTTATTAATATTGATTAATATTTTTAAACAACAAAATCATAGTGATACTGGCAACTGATTGTTATTACGTGTAAGAAATTGATTTTTTGACTTTTTTATTTGTTAATAACTTTATCCACTTGTGCATAAAATAATATATTTTTTTTTATTACGCAAATATAGGAAGTTACCATCAAATTTCCCTCTTTGAGCGAAATTTTATAAAAAAAAATTCTTGTTACATAATTTTATTTTTTGCAAAATCGTTTTCATGATGATTGTAGCAATATTGCTCTCAAAAAATCCGATTATAACACAATATATTGTTATTTAACTTTTAATTAAACTATATATAGTAGTCTGCGAAAAGTTAAATAACTGACTTAGGGAGAATAAAAAAAATGGCCGAAGTGTACGAAATGAACACGAATAATATACACACCAACATTAAACACGTTACCAAACGTGACGGAACGCTGGCAGACTTTGACGGCAGCAAAATTTATAACGCTATTTTGAAAGCAGGCACAACCACCGGCGAGTTCGGCGAAGCTGATGCCTGGCTTTTGACCGCACAGGTTATGAAAGTTGCCAACTATAAATTTGCCGAATCGGTACCAACTATCGAACAAATTCAAGATATTGTCGAACAGGCACTGATTTCCTCCAACTATACCGCCACCGCCAAAGCTTATATTTTATATCGTGATCAGCGTACTCGCGCTCGTACCGACCATAAGGTTATGGTTGATGTGGAGAGTTCCATTAACGAATATTTGGAAAAACTTGACTGGCGTGTTAATGCCAATGCCAATCAAGGATATTCTAACGGCGGCTTGATTTTGAACGTTTCCGGTAAGGTTACGGCTAACTACTGGCTGAGCCACGTTTATCCGGCCGAAGTCGGTGAAGCCCATCGCAACGGCGATATTCACATTCACGATTTGGATATGCTTGCCGCATATTGTGCCGGTTGGTCTTTGAAAAACTTATTAAAAGAAGGTTTCAACGGTGTTCGCGGCAAAGCTGAGGCCAATCCGCCGAAACACTTGTCGGCCGCAACCGGTCAGATGGTAAACTTTATGGGTACACTGCAAAACGAATGGGCCGGTGCACAAGCATTTTCTTCGGTTGATACATATCTTGCTCCATACATCAGAAAAGATAACCTTTCGTATGAAGAAGTCAAACAATGCATTCAAGAATTAATCTACAATTTGAACGTACCGTCTCGTTGGGGTTCACAAACGCCGTTTACCAACTTTACGTTTGACTGGGTATGTCCGGAAGATTTGCGTGACCAACACCCGTATATCGGCGGCCATATTGCCGGCCACGACGAAAACTTTATGCCGATTATCGAAGGTCAGGAAGAAATGCCGTTCACTTACGGTGATTTGCAAAAAGAAATGGATATGATTAACCGCGCCTATATTGAAGTAATGATGGAAGGCGACGTGATGGATCGTCCGTTTACTTTCCCGATTCCGACTTATAACATGACTCCGGATTTTCCGTGGGATGACGAAAAATCACAACTGTTGTTTGAAATGACTGCCAAATACGGTATGCCTTATTTCCAAAACTTCATCAATTCGGTATTGAAACCGGGGCAGATTCGCTCGATGTGCTGCCGCTTGCAACTCGACTTACGTGAACTTTTGGCACGTGGTAACGGCTTATTCGGTTCGGCGGAGCAAACAGGTTCCATCGGCGTTGTAACTTTCAACTGCGCACGTTTGGGTTATGTATACAAAGGCAACGAAGCCGGATTATTCGGTCGCGTAGACGAGCTTTTGAATATTGCCCGCACCTCACTTGAGATTAAGCGCAAAACCATTCAGCGCCTGATTGATAACGGTTTGTATCCGTACACCAAGCGCTATTTGGGTACACTGCGCAATCACTTCTCCACCATCGGTGTTAACGGCATCAACGAGATGATTCGCAACTTCACCAACGACGAGCACCATATTGCCGACGAATGGGGTAAGGCTTTTGCCGAAAAATTCTTGGATTATATTCGTGCCAAACTGATTAAAATTCAAGAAGAAACCGGCCATATGTATAACCTCGAAGCCACTCCGGCCGAAAGTGCCACCTATCGTTTTGCGCGTGAAGATAAAAAACGTTTCCCTGGCATCATTCAAGCCGGCACCGAAGAGAATCCGTATTATACCAACTCTTCGCAGTTACCGGTGGGCTATACCGATGATCCGTTTGAAGCACTTGATTTGCAAGCAACTCTGCAATCCAAATACACCGGCGGCACCGTATTGCACCTCTATATGAGCCAAAGAATTTCTTCGGCAAAGGTTTGCGGCGAACTGATTAAAAAGGTTCTGACCAATTACCGCTTGCCGTATATTACCATAACTCCGACTTTCTCGATTTGTCCGAAACACGGCTATCTGGCCGGCGAGCACAAATTCTGCCCGAAATGCGATGAAGAAAAGAAAGCCGCCAAGATGAAAGCTTTTAAGGCAAGTAACGTTGCTTAAAAAAGCGAGAAAAACAGAATAACAAACACTTTAACCAAACACTTAGGAGAATATAAATGACAAACACCATTAATTTTGAAGACATTGCTTTAACCGACGCCGAGAGACAACCTTGTGAAATTTGGACTCGTGTGATGGGTTATCACCGTCCGGTTTCCGAATTCAACAAGGGTAAAAAATCGGAATACTATTCTCGTAAGTGTTTTGTGGAAGAAAAAGCGGTTATGCACTTGAGTCTGGAAGGCTCTTGCGGTTGCCAAATGGCTGCCGAATAATTTCCGTTTCGGTTTATGACAAAGGGAGGATTGCTATAATTCTCCCTTTTTTGAAAGGATAAGCAAATGGAAAAAGATTTAATCAGAATCGGTGATATTGAAAAGTTCAGCCTTGTAGACTTTCCTTCCAAGATTGCAGCCGTGGTGTTTATGCAGGGCTGTCCGTGGCGTTGTCCGTTTTGCTACAACCAATCGCTGCAGAACCCTACCGGCGAAACCGATGCCAAATGGGGACATTTGTTACATCTGCTGGAACATCGCAAGGGAATGATTGACGCCGTGGTATTTTCCGGCGGCGAGCCGCTGTTGCAAAACAATTTGCCGCAAGCCATGGATGAAGTAAAGGCTATGGGATTTGAAATCGGCCTGCACACCGGCGGTTATAATCCGGAAGCGTTTGCCAAGGTTGTTGATAAAGTAAATTGGGTGGGATTCGATATCAAGGCTCCGCTTAATGCCGAACATTATAAACGCGCCACCGGCGGAGTCGGCGATGTTGCAAAAATCAAGCAAAGCCTCGTTATGCTGATTAAAAGCGGCAAACACTTTGAATGCCGTACCACTTGTGACCCGCGGCTTTTGGATATTACCGATATTTACACGATTGCCGATGAATTGGCGGCATTGGGTGTCAAAGAATATTATATTCAGAAATATCGCCCGATTCCGAGTGATACAACCACGCAGGAAAGTGATTGCGACAAGTTTTTTAAGGACGAAAAATTGCTCGCTTATCTGCACTCTAAATTTGCAACTTTTGATGCCAGAAAATAAAATATATGCCGAGTTTAGCCGAAATATTTGCGATTTTTTTTAAGATAGGCCTGCTCACTTTTGGCGGCGGCGGTGTGATGATTGCATGGATTCAGGAAGAATTGGTGCACAAAAAGAAATGGCTGAGTGACACCGATTTTCTTGATCTGTACGCGATTGCTCAATGCACACCTGGGATTATTGCCATCAACGTTGCCACTATGGTCGGTTATGCCGTGCACAAAAAGGCCGGAGCGGCAGTTGCCACCGTTGCGGTCATCTTGCCGTCAATTATCGTTATCTCATTGCTGGCCTCAGTGTTGCCGAATATTACGGAAAATGAAATAGTCAAACATGCTTTCAATGGAATCAGAGCTGCGGTTGTTGCCATCATCACCAATGTTGCGGTCAATATGTTGCTTAACAATGTAAAAGACATGGTTGGTAAAACTATATTTGCCTTGAGTTTTTTGCTGTTGCTGCTGTTTGCTCTGTCACCGGTTGTTATGGTTATTTTCGGCTGTGTTGCCGGTTTGTCTTCGCAAAAATTGTTTTTCCGTAAGAGGGAGAAAACATGATATACTGGCGATTGTTTTATGAATTTTTGACCATTGGCTTGGTGGCTATCGGCGGCGGCTTGGTAACCATACCGTTTTTATCCGAATTGAGTAATAAATACGGTTGGTATTCTTTAGATGAACTGACCGATATGATTGCCGTTTCGGAAATAACCCCCGGTACCATCGGTATAAATATGGCAACTTTTGCCGGCTTTAAAACCTGCGGATTCTGGGGCGGAATGATTGCCACCTCAGGTTTAGCCTTACCGGCATTTTTAATTTTGCTGTTTTTCAGCAAATTCATCTTTAAATACAAAGAAAATCAGCTGTTTCAGAGTGTTTTATTTGGCATACGACCGGCAGCAATTGCCCTGATTTTATATGCAGGATGGGTAATTGCCAAATTGTCGCTGACCGAGTGGAAAACACAGCTTTTATCGCTTATTCTTTTGGTTATAAGCTTTATAATAAAAAAATCGCCGATTTTTTATATTATTGCCGGCGCAATAACAGGAGTGGTTTTCGGTTTATAACAGCACTATTGCGGAGCATTATTAAAATTTAGCAAAGCACTGACTATTTCTGACGGAATCGGATCATAACTTAATTTTATTAACAAACTTGTTTCATAAATCTATTTACTAAAATCACACAAAAAAGCGCCCGGTTAAGGGCGCTTGACTTTAAATTTTACGTATTTAGAATTTGTATGATAAACCGAAAGCAAATGCCTGAATCGAGTTATGATATTCAGCCTTAACATTATAACCGTCATTACCGGTCAAACTTGTATCTAATTGTGCCTTGCGAGCATTAATATAAGTATAAGCCAGATTAAAGCTCAAGTGTTCGTTATACTCATATCCCAAACCGGCAGTTACCCAATAGCGGTCGGTATCCGGAATACGCGGAGTGCGATGTTGCAAACGTACCGCACTTTGATCGTAAGCAAAACCCAGACGCAATTTCCATTGTTCATCAAGCTTAATGCTGGTACCTATGGCATAAAAGTTAGTATCACGCCAATTTTCATTAACTCTGGCAATATAATCATATCCCGGCTTATTGTTGCCGCTTCTGCTTCTGAAAGTCAAATCTTTAAACGAGCTCCAAAATACGCGTTGATATTCCGCCATAATCGCCCAACGCTCGTTGATATCGTGATACACGCCCGTAGAAAGCATGGCCGGCGTATCCAAATCAACCTTAATACTTTGGTTAAGCAAATTATCAATAAATGCCCCCTGACCGGCCGCATACGGATTATCCGATGAAGTAAGTTCACTTCCGGAAGACTTCATTTTACCTTTGATTTTGTGCTTGATTTCACTGCGATATCCCATGCCGACGCGAGTGTTTTGATTAAACTCATACAACGCACCGAGCTGATAACCTGCGGCCCAACTATGGCCGTCTTCGGAAACAATACCGGTTCTGCTGGCGGAATGGCTGCTGGTTAAATGCGCCCACAAATATTGGAATTGTACACTGGCTCCGAGCGATAAACCATCAGTTACTTTATAAGCCGTCATCGGCGTAAAGGTGGCTGTCTTAACATCGGAAGTGATACCGTGGTCACCGCCCACCCAGTCGTGGTCATATTTTGTAATCATACCGAACGGACTGTTACCGGCAAAACCGATAAACCACTTGTCATTGATTTGGTGTGAAACCGTAAAATTCGGAGCAACTGCCGCGTGTACCACGTTTTCCACGTCTGCGTCGCGTTCTCCGTTTTGTCCTTGTACTCTCTTGGCAGTGGCTTTCGGGGCGATATAAGTGGCACCCACCGTGAACTGCGTACCCTTGTGACGGGTTAATCCGGCCACGTTATAGTATGTGTACGAGTTATCTTCCGCACCGGCCGTTGCACCGGCAAACGCATTACCTTGAGCCGCAGCAGACTGCTCTCTCAAGTGAAAACCGGCGGCCATGGCATTTGCAGAAAACAAAATTGCGCTCAAAGCCGTCGTTAAAGTCAAAACTTTTTTCATTATAGTCCTATTATCTTGTTGAAACGACGGGAACTTTTTATATAGTTACCCCAAGGAAACCATAAAACATATTTTTTTGATATTGGCAAGATTTTTTTATCTTTTTATAACAATGGCCGAATAAATAAGCTGTTTTTGCGGCAACCTGTACTTATTTACAGGCGGTGCTTGTTAATTAATGCAGTCTTTTTCTTTACAATGTCGCTCACTATGGTATAAACATAGTATCTTTGAAGTAACTACGGAAAGGAACTACCCGTGAAAGAATTTGTAAGATTTTGCTTGAAATTCATTCTGCGATTGATGAAAACAAAGTGTATCTTTAACTTTGATATTGAAAAATTACCTAAAAAAGGTGTTTATGTCGTAAATCACGTTTCTTATTTGGATCCGATTATGTTGTTTGCGTTTCTTCCCGGAGATCCGGTTTTTGCACTCAACGGACACTTATATCGCCGTCATTGGATAAGCTTTTTTATGAGTAAGGCCGATGTTATTCCGTTTAATCCGATTGAACCGGGAGATATCAAAAAACTTATTGCAAAAGTTGATGAAGGAAGATTAGTAGTAATTTTTGCCGAGGGACGAATAACCGAAGATGGCGGTTTGATGAAAATTTACGAAGCTCCGGGGCTGGTGGCGGACAAGTCTAAAGCACCGCTGATTCCGGTTTGGATTGATGGTCCGCAGTATGGCTATTTTTCTAAAACTAAAGGGCATCTACCGCATCGCCCGCTGCCTAAAATGCGCATTTATGTGGGCAAACCACGCAGTTTTAAGCTGAAAGACGAGCTGCGCCGTCAACGCGACCATATCAGCAACGAAGTATATATGATTTTGCGAGAGATGTGCTTTGAAATAAACTATAATAAAGATATTTCTTTGTTTGCACAGCTGATGAAAACCGCTAAAGTATATTCGCGAACCGGATGGTTTTCCAAGCGCCCACGTATAATTGAAGATATCAACCGCAAGCAAAAATCGTTCAAGGATATTATCGTTGCTTCCTTTGCTTTGGGCAGAACTTTCAAAAAGTTTACGATTCATGACGAAAATGTCGGAGTCTTGTTACCGAATGCCATCGCCACGGTTTGTACTTTCTTCGGACTATCGGCATTTGAACGCACTCCGGTTATGATTAATTTTTCTGTCGGTGCCAAAAACATGGTATCTATGTGTCATACCGCGCTTGTAAAAACGGTCATCACCTCAAAAGCGTTCATCATTAAAGGCAAATTGGAAGCCGCGGTAGAAGAAATGGAAAAGGCAGGGGTGAAAATTGTTTATTTGGAAGAACTGGCAAAAAAAATGTCGCTGTGGACTAAAATTAATGCCTTTATCAGCTACAAAGTGAAGCGCATTCCGCATAAAAAAGGCGGCAACAAAAAGGCGGTTATCGTGTTTACTTCCGGTTCGGAAGGAGCGCCGAAAGCGGTTATTTTAAGCCATGCCAATTTGATTGCCAATGTAAATCAACTGGCTGCGATTCAAACCGTAACATACAAAGATTTGTTATTTAATGCCTTGCCGATGTTCCATAGTTTCGGCTTAATGGTTGGTATGTTATTTCCGTTGTTCAACGGTGCCAAATTGTTCCTTTATCCGTCACCGTTGCACTATCGTGTTGTGGCCGAATTGGTTTATGAACTGGGGGCAACGCTGATGATTGGTACGGACACGTTTTTACGAGGTTATGCCAAAATTGCCCATCCTTATGATTTCCATACCGTGCGTTTGATGTATTCCGGCGGAGAAGCGGCTAAGCCTGATACCCGCAGTATGTGGATGGAACATTCCGGTATCCGCATGATGGAGGCTTACGGCTCAACCGAATGCTCTCCGGTTATGACTGCCAATAACGGTATTTTCAATAAATTCGGTTCCATCGGCAAACTCTTGCCCGGTATGCAATATCGTATTGAACCGGTTGATGGAATTGAAACCGGCGGTGAGCTTTGTGTCAAAGGTCCGAATGTGATGCTTGGCTATTATATGCCGTCCGAACCAGGAGTTTTGGTGCCGCCGCAAAACGGATGGTATCATACCGGCGATGTGGTGGATATAGATGAGATAGGCTTCTTTACCATAAAGGACAGAATTAAACGCTTTGCTAAAATCGGCGGAGAAATGGTATCATTGAATGCGGTTCAGGATATGGTTATTGACGCCACCAAAGAAATGTTGGGCGAAGACAATTACGGCGTGGTAGCCATTCCTCATGAAAGCAAAGGCGAACAGATTGTGCTGGTAACTAACAATAAATCGGTTACATCGGCTATGCTGCATGACTATGTCAAAGCAAACGGAATGTCCGAACTATATCTGCCACGAGTGATTTTATATCACGAAAAATTACCGGTATTTGCTACCGGAAAATCGGATAACGTAACGCTCAAAAAAGAGGTGATGGAAGAGCTTTGTTCTCCGATGGCAAACGCCGCATAAAAAATGTGGAGCATACTTTTTTGATGTTGCACTTTTATAAAAATAAAGTATGTTAAAAAAAGTTTTGATAATTAAAGGATAAATAACAATGGCTATGAGCATAAATAAAGTGATTTTGGTTGGCAATTTGGGCGCTGACCCAACTGTTAGTACTATGACTTCTGGTGATAAAGTGGTTAATCTGCGGATAGCAACCTCCGATTCGTGGAACGATAAGACGACCGGTGAACGCAAAGAACGTACCGAGTGGCATCGTGTGGTAATATTCAATAAACAGCTGGCAGACACGGCAGAAAGATATCTGCGCAAAGGTTCTAAAGTGTATTTGGAGGGCCAGTTACAAACCAGAACTTGGAAAGATAATAACGGACAAGACAGATACACTACAGAAGTTGTTTTGCAGCGCTTTGGCGGCACCATGATTATGCTTGACGGCCGCAGCAGCGGAGAGGGAATGCCGGCAGGTGATGCCGGAGATGTATTTGCCGCTCCGGCCGGTAATTCCGGTTGGGACAACAGCGCAGCGACAACTCCGTCAGATTTGGATGATGACATTCCGTTCTAAAAATACACAACATATTGCTTTTTATAAAAACTTCGGTTACACTGACCGAAGTTTTTTTGTAAGGATAAGTGAATGAGAATTTTAATAGGAATGAGCGGCGGAGTGGATTCTTCTACCGTAGCTTGTATGCTAAAAGAACAAGGACACGAAGTTATCGGTGCCACTATGTCAATATGGGATAAAAATACTAAATTCAGCGGAGATATTAAAGCTGATTCGTGTTTTTCTCCACATGAGGCAGAAGATGTGGAGACCGCCAAAGCAATCTGTAAACAACTCAATATACCTTATTATGTAGTTGACTGCTCGGCACGATATAAACAGATGGTTCTGGATAACTTCAAAAGTGAGTATAAAGCAGGTCGTACTCCTAATCCGTGTGTGATGTGCAATTCATACATTAAATTTAACGCTCTGCCGGAAGAGGCCCGCGCTCAAGGAATAGAATTCGATAAGTTTGCCACCGGACATTATGCACAAATTCGCCATAATACGGCAACCGGCCGCTATGAAATTATGCGCGGTGTCGATAATACCAAGGATCAATCATATTTTCTGTATCGCCTGAATCAAGAGCAGCTCTCTCAGGTGATTATGCCGCTCGGAGCCTATACCAAAGCAGAAGTTCGTAAAATTGCTGCCGGATATGGTTTGGCAGTTTCTGATAAACCTGATAGTCAGGATTTTTATTCGGGCGATATTAATGATATTTTGCAAAATGAACCACAAATCGGGAATTTTGTTACTACTGACGGGCGAGTTTTGGGACAACATAAAGGAATATGGAATTATACTGTAGGACAGCGCCGCGGTATGGGAATTGCTGCCGAACGCCCGCTATATGTTTTGGGCTTCAATAAGGATAAAAATGAGGTTGTCGTGGGGTTTGAGGAAGAGTGTGAACGCTCCGGTCTGATTGCCGGAGAATGGTGTTGGTCGGCAATCGATGGTTTGGATAAGGCGTTAGAATGCGAGGCAAAAATTCGCTCATCACAGCAACCTGCGTCAGTCCGAGTGGTTCCATTGCCTGAGGGCAAGATGGAGGTCAAATTCTTTAATAGGCAGAAAGCAATTGCAGCCGGCCAATCGGTTGTCTTATATCAAAACAATATTGTTCTCGGGGGCGGGATTATCGAAAGTTCTGTTGATTAAGGAATTTGTTTAATATATTCGGATAAGTCAAAATTGCAAACTTTGGTCGCAAAATCAGCATTTTATATTTTCTATTAGCACAATGGAATCGGTATAGCGCTTATAAACATAATAAAGTCGTTGCCCTTTGATAATAAGAAAAGATTTTTTTCCGATATGTATTTTTATGCCATGACGGATGAATTCAAGTCCCATAAGAAGGCATTGCAGTACAAACATAAGTATTCTCCCTTGCAATCTATTAATATTAAATTATTTAAAAGTCAATTAAAAATAGAAAAATAAATATACTGTAAAAGAAACCTCTGCCAATTGACAGAGGTTTTAGTATATAGCGCTCTGAGCTTATGGTAGCCGAGCAGATTATAAAAGATAAGCTTAATACATTCCGCCCATGCCGCCGGCTGCAGCCGCACCATCGCCGCAATGACACTCTTTTTCCGGAATTTCGGTGACCATGGCTTCGGTTGTAATCAGCAATCCGCCGACGGAAGCCGCATCTTGCAACGCTGTGCGTACAACTTCGGTCGGATCAACAATACCTGACTTTAACATATCAACATATTCATTGGTTTGTGCGTTGTAGCCAAAGTTTGTATCTTTACTTTCGAGTAATTTACCGGCCACAACCGCACCGTCAACGCCGGCATTTTCGGCAATTTGACGCAGAGGAGCCTGCAATGCTTTACGAATGATGTCAATACCTACGTTTTGATCCTGATTGGCGGTTTTAACATTTTCCAGAGCCTTAGTCGCATATAGCAGCGCCGCACCGCCTCCGGCAACAATACCTTCGCGAACTGCAGCGCGAGTGGCATGTAAAGCATCATCAATGCGGTCTTTGCGTTCTTTCACTTCAACTTCGGAAGCACCGCCGACTTTGATTACGGCAACACCGCCGGAGAGTTTACCCAAACGTTCCTGCAATTTTTCGCGGTCATAATCGGAAGTTGTTTGCTCGATTTCTTTGCGAATCTGGGCAACACGACCTGCAATATCTTCTTTCTTGCCGGAACCGTCGATAATCGTGGTATCATCTTTGGTGATTTCCACACGTTTAGCCGTACCCAGCATGTCGAGAGTTACATTTTCAAGTTTCATACCCAAATCTTCGGAAATAACCTGACCGCCGGTCAGGGTGGCAATATCCTGTAGCATGGCCTTGCGTCTGTCGCCAAAGCCCGGAGCCTTAACCGCACAAACTTTCAAGCCGCCGCGAATACGGTTAACCACCAAAGTAGCCAGAGCTTCGCCCTCAATATCTTCGGCAATAATCACCAAAGAGCGTCCGTTTTGCGCAATCGGCTCCAAAATCGGCAACAATGCTTGCAAATTTGATACTTTCTTATCATAGAGCAAAATGAACGGATTATCAAATTCACAATTCATTTTCTCGGCATTGGTTACAAAATACGGAGAAAGATAGCCGCGGTCAAACTGCATACCCTCAACTACATCCAGTTCTGTTTCCAAACCTTTGGCATCTTCAACCGTAATTACACCGTCATTGCCGACTTTTTCCATAGCTTTTGCTAAATATTCACCGATGGTGGTGTCGCCGTTAGCGGAAATAGTGCCGACTTGAGCAATTTCGGCTGAAGATTGAACGGCTTTGGAACGCGATTTAACATCTTTAACCACAGCTTCAACTGCCAAATCAATACCGCGTTTTACATCTTGCGGATTCATTCCGGCGGCAACTGCTTTGCAACCTTCGCGAATAATTGCTTCAGCCAAAACGGTTGCGGTTGTCGTACCATCGCCGGCTTTATCGGCGGTTTTCTGCGCCACTTCTTTAATCAGCTGTGCGCCCATATTCTCGAATTTATCCGCCAATACTATCTCTTTGGCCACCGAAACGCCGTCTTTAGTCAGCTTCGGCGCACCGTACGATTTATCGAGCATAACGTTGCGGCCTTTCGGTCCGAGTGTTACTTTCACGGTTTTAGCCAATGTTTCTACGCCCTTAAGCATTTTACTGCGGGCATCGGTTCCGAATTTAATATCTTTTGCTGCCATTTTTCTTTCCTCTCAACAATTATTCAACTACTGCTAAAATATCGGATTCTTTAATAATCAAACGGGTTTCACCACCCAGTTTAATTTCGGTGCCGCCCCATTTTGCGAACAACACACGATCACCTACTTTAACACTCATCGGTAATATTTTACCGTCTTCGGTTCTGAACCCGTTACCGACTGCTTCGACAATACCTTCAGACGGTTTTTCCTTTGCCGTATCCGGAATAATGATTCCGCCGGCGGTTTTGGTTTCTTCATCTACACGCTTAACCAACACTTTATCGTGTAAAGGTTTAATATTCATAACAATCACTCCTAAAATAAAAGTTTTAAGTTAACTGATACTTTAGTTAGTGTTGCAAATTTGCAAAGTCAATAAGGAACAGGAAAATTTTTAAGAAAAAGTTTTTCGATAAATCTCGTTCAATATTAAAACAGCAGCAAACACAAAATTAAGGTCGCATACACAATCGACGGACCAAACGGACCGGCGCGCATACGATTAATCAAGCAGAAAAATCCGAAGATAACGCATGAAAACAGTATGATGTAGGCAATAATTTCCATACCTACCCATGCACCGATGGAGCACAGTAACTTAATATCTCCGCCGCCAAACGCATCAGGGTATTTCCACACAATAAACATACTGGCGATAACCGGCATTACATATCCCATAATTGCCCCCAATACACTGTTTTGAGTATAGCTTAAAAAGTTGATATCAACCGTTGCCAACCACGGACCTTTTTGCGCGGCAAAAGCGAATCCCAAAACCAAAAGCGGTAAAGTTAAAATGTCCGGCAGTAGCTCAAAACGCTTATCTATTTCCACAAGCAACAGCAAAATCCATAAAAACGTTATGTACCACCATTCATAACCGGTTCCGAAATCGGTGGCAAATAAATAAGTCGCAGCAGCGGTAAATATGCCCCAACCGACACTGCGCATAACATAACGCCGAAACAGACTCATATACTTCGGATTATTTTCAAGTTTGCTGTATCCGACAGAATGCGACGGCACAAACAACTTGAGCAAAATATAACCCATTGTTGCCGGCATAAGTTTGCCGATTCGCCGTGCCAAATAAGGAATCGCTAAACCGAATAAAAATCCGCAAAAAATGTACAGCATGATATTTTCTCCTAGCTTTATGGTTTGGAATTTAATCTATAAGTAATAATATTTTATTAAAAAACACTTGCATATCAAACATTTTTGTTGTACAAGGCATTTACTTTCGGCACCCCTGGAGGCTGAAAGCGTGTTGATTTATAAAAAGGAAAAATAAAATGACAGAATATACTTTTAATGCTAAGAAGCGTGAAAAAGCAGGTAAGGGGGCAGCTCGTGCTTGTCGTCGTGAGGGCCGTATTCCTGCAGTGATTTACGGTGGTAAAAAAGACGTGGTATTAATCAGCCTTGATCCGGTAGAAGTTGCAAAAGCTTTGGATTTGGCAGATTTATATCAATCTGAAATTATCGTTGACATTGACGGCAAAAAAACCAAGGTTGTTTGTCAGGATGTCCAATTTCATCCGGTTTCTGATCAACCGATTCACGTTGATTTTATGCGTAAATAAGAGGCGAATATGTTTTTGGTGGTTGGTCTCGGCAATCCGGGAGCGGAATACGCGGCTACCCGCCATAACGTCGGATTTATGGCGGCAGATGAGATTCATCGCCGCTATAATTTTTCGCCTTTTCGCTCCAAATTCAACGGCTTGATTGCCGAGGGTAATATTGAGGGTGAAAAAGTATATCTCTTAAAACCGCAGACTTACATGAATCTTTCCGGCAACAGTGTGGTGCAGGTTGCAAATTTTTATAAAATTCTGCCGCAGAATATAGTGGTTATTCATGACGATATGGATTTGCCGACAAATAAAATAAAAGCCAAACTCGGTGGAGGTTCCGGTGGACATAACGGAATCAAAAGCATCGATTCGTGTATTACGCCGAATTATAATCGGATTCGTCTCGGTGTCGGACATCCTGTCGGTAAAAACGAAGAAAACATAGTCAATCATGTGCTTTCCGCTTTTTCTAAGATGGATAAAGAAAATGTTGAAAACAATATTAAATTGACGGTTGATTTATTACCGATATTGCTGCAAAAGGGAGTTGCTGAGTTCTCCAATCAGCTTGGTATGAGGTTGGCAAAAAGGTAAATTATCGCAAAATTTTTAAGCGTTCTTCAATCGGCAAAAAAGTTTTCTCTGAAGGCTCGGTGGCAATGCTTCCAAATGGCATTTGTGCCACAAGTTCCCAAGTTTTCGGTAGGTTAAACAGTTTATTGACGGTTTTATCAATCAATTCGTTATAATGTTGCAACGATGCTCCCACTTCATTATCGGAAAGTGCCTGCCATATCATATATTGCAGTATTCCATTGGCTTGTTCAGTCCAGACGCGCATGTTCTTGGCATATTGAGGAAATTGTTTTTTCAAGCGCATCAATGAATTACGATCTTCAAAAAACAGAATTGTTCCGTAAGCACGCATAAAGGCATCGATTTTCTTCTTTACGCCGGCTGCCTGTTTATCGGTTATTAAGTTAAATAATTCTTCCCATATTTTATTCCAGATTTGTAAATGTTTTTTACCAAATAGCACCACCACCCGTGCCGATTGAATGTTAAACGGTGTCGGGCAATTTAATATACACGATTCGATTGTTTCAATAAAACAATTTTCTGAAATAGGCAATACTCCGCTTAAGTCATAAACGGAACGCCGGCGATTTAAACTGTCTTGTTCGATGCAACGCATAACTTTTCTCCGTATGTTTAATAAAATAGTGATGCGTCATCGATTTTCAAGCTCAGTCGATATAATTATGAACCTTATCCAAGCGTCTCTTTGTTTCTGAGACTTTATCTTTGGCCTTAAGCTGCTGATAAACTTCAAGTGCGGAATTAAAGTAATTGCGCGCTTCTATCATAAAATTATCATCATCGTTCAGCTTGCCCAGCAAATAATATATATTACCGATTTCTTCCTGAATTTCCGACCATTCAATCGGATAAATCCGCTGCTCCAATATTTTTTGCTGATTGTGATAACTGTTGATGGCTAATTGCATGATTTCATTACTGGATGTAGTCATTCCCAAAGAGGTCAAATAATATCCGAGTAAGCCCTGTACCCGACACCAAGACTGTGGAAATTGAGCGTACGAATATACTTTTTCCGCTTCACGCAACTGAGTTACCGCATCTCGTAAGGCTTGCAAATCCGTGGTGTATTTCCAAAAATCAAAATAAAGCAAAGCCAATCGATAAGCAGTTAAACCGTAATCATACGGATAATTTTTATTTAGATATTTGTGAGCTTCCTGATAAAAAGAAATAGCTTCGCGCAAATAAATAGATCCATCAATTTGCGTTTGTCTATAAGCTGTTTCATACAATTGTGCCAAATTATTGTAAATACAGCCATAATAAATTGGCATCCGCATAAACTGCTTATTTTTAAGTGCTCCTTCAAATAAATTGCTGATAATCTCAATATCATTGTCGTTTAAATTTTTTTGCGCCTTACTCAAATAGATTTTTCCGAGCATATTCATAATATACGGCATAAATTCTCGTGAAATCTCCTTAGGAGAGGTATCGGCTGCCAAAAGTTTAATGATATCGCATAAGATTGCATCGCGATGATTTTTTTGATCATTGGTAACCGGCGGAATTGTCGCTATAATAATGGCGCAAATTAACAACAAAAGCGATTCGGAAAAAGTTTCCGGTGAGGTGAAAAAATTAAGCGGTACATACAAACTATCCAAGAGCGAATACGACAATCCCTCTCCGATATTGTATTGATCCGAAATCTGAAAATTGAGGCGAATTTTGGCATTGTCCTCATATCCCCAAATCAAGATATCCGAATGAGTAGAGTTCAAAATCTGGTTGCCGCGGTCAATAAAATCAAAAAAATTGCGTCCCTGCAGATTAAGAAATCCTTTAGGAAAAGTCTCTGCGAAAAAGTTTACGTCAAATAAAGGATTTTTTTGCAATATGTCGGCAAATCTTCGACCGCAATTAAGATTGCATTTATCTTCAAAAGCCACAACGGTAATGCGATACAGAGCTTGTGTCGATTCTTTTTTATCGGCGAATAAAAAGCGGCGGATATTTTCCATACAACTATTCAACGGCATTATTTTTTGCCTTTCCGTTCGGTGTTAAAAATTTCTTTTACTTCCTGCAAATTCTGCTTAACATCGCTGACAAATTTGCGATTAATGTCTACCAGTTTTGATGGAGTATTTTCATGTTGTCCGAGAGCACCGTTAAGCCAGAGTACAATCAAAAATCCTACAATTATCAAAGAATATGGATTTACCGAAAACAGTTGGAACCAAGATAAAAACAATAATATCACTCCTACTTTGAAAATAGCGGCAGTTAACACCTGTAAAGGATATTTTTGGGCAGCAAAAAAATAATTTGTGTTTTCGCTCATCATTCCGAGATGTGTTATTAATAGGCGATTGTACACAGCGGCAGTCATTTCTTCCCAGAAAATAAGAGTAATGATAATGCATGACGGGAAACAAAATTCACCCAAATTCAGTAACAGCAGATTGCATATCAGATAGCTCAATGCAACACAAGCTCCGTCGTCCAAATCGATTTTTACATCGTAATAGTTAATATTTAAATAAGCGGCGCTTATACCTATTAAAACTGCGGCACATACCGCGATATACAGAGGCATTGCCCCGATTATCGCAAACAAGATTAAACCGCTCAAAATAACAATATTAGGCATAATAAACGTGTGCGGTAAAATATTTAAAATTCGCGTACCTAAACAAAATACGGAGGCAAAAACAAACACAAGCAGTCGCAGCCAAAGCGGTGTTAACGGAAACGAATTACCAATCCCGATAGGTTGCAAAAAAGCTGTTATGGCAACCGCAAACAAAATAACAGCGTAAATAACTTTTTTTGAAAACACCAGCGTGGAAGCATAGATAGCTGCGGCTAAAATCAATGGAACAAAAACTCTTACTGCTGTCAGCGGTTCAATAAAATCATCTTTATTCACTGTTAAATAAATAACTGTCGCACAAAGCGCATAAATTGCAAATATGTATGGAAAAGCCAAGGAAGATACCTTGAGTTCGAGTGTTTGCATATATTTGTTTACCGCCGGTTTATATATAAAATACATGGAAATAAAACCGAACAATGCAAAAGTTATAATATATAAAAACGTATACAATAACATATAATTCTCTCCCATTTGCTGTATAATATAAAAGCAAATTATTAAATTATTCTTTGCATTTTACAAATAAAGAAAGAGTCCATTCCGTTTTGGTAATAAGGTAATGTACGAATGGTGCCGTTTGGCAAAATCAGACAATTCTGCCATTTTCCATACGCGGATATTTCATTTTCCGTAATCGGGAGCAATTTGAATTGGGGATTATTGCGCAAAAAAGAATCAATTTGTCTTTCACCTTCAAGTTTACATATAGAACAAACACTGTAAACCAAAATTCCATTGATTTTCAGGATATTTGCACATAATTCAAGCAGAGATTTTTGTAATTTTGCTTGTTCTATAACATCTTGCCGGTTTTTTATGTGTAGAATCTCAGGATGTCGGCGGAAAGTTCCGGTAGCAGAACACGGAGCGTCTAGCAGTACCGCATCAAATTGCTCGGAGGCATTGTGTAAATATTCGACGGCATCGGCTATGTGCGTCTTAATATTTTGAAATCCGAGTCGCTGTAGATTCTGTCTGAGAGTATTCATGCGTTCGGCAGAAATATCAAAAGCGGTTACTTCGGCCCCTTTTGCGGCAAGCTGAGCGGTTTTGCCGCCCGGAGCCGCACATAAATCCGCAACTTTCTTCCCGCTAATTTCTCCCATTACGGCAACCGGTAGCGCTGCCGCCGCATCTTGAACCCACCATTGTCCGGAAGTATATTCGGGAAGTGTTTGAACCTTAGGCGCATTATGGATTCGGAGACTGCCGTTCGGCAATAACTGAGCATTCATTTTTTCTGCTAATTCCCGCGGATTTTCTTTTGTCGTAATATCCAATGCCGGAACAGCGAAAACAGCCTTATTTATTTGCCTTATCTGTTCGGGGGTATATCCTTCAAGAATCGATAGAAAAGTATCGGGCAGGGGAGAAATTTTATCTGCCGTATCGCGTAAAATATTTTTTTGAGCGCATACTTTCCGCAGTATTGCATTGGCCAATCCGCCCAAAAATTTGTCGCTGGAGGCGCGAATATTTTTGACTGTTTCGTTAATCACTGCATATTCAGCGGTTTCCATATATAAAATTTCGGCAATGGCAGCCCATAAAAGATATTGAACAATTCTATGCTTATTCGGTATTTTTTTAGCAAGATAGCTGCCTAAAATTTGCTGCAATGCAGTTAAATGCCGCAACACCGTCAATATCAACATATTGCAAAACGGCAAGTCATTTTCGTAAATTTGTTTTTTTAAATCACTGAAAAAGACTTTATCTTCCAAGATTTTCTGAATTATCTTAGCGCTGCTTAGCCGTGGATTCGTCATTTTGTACTTTCTTGAATTTATATTCGGTAACTGTTTGCACCAAAACATACATTAACGGAATCAAAAGCAAACCGGCAACAGTACCTATAATCATTCCGGAAAATACCGGAACTCCTACCGCAACACGGCTTCCGGCCGATGCACCGCTTGCCCACACCAATGGAGCAACACCTAAAATAAAGGTCATTGCCGTCATCAACACAGCGCGAAAACGTTCGCGCGTACCATACAATGCCGCCTTCAAAATTGGTACACCTTCGTTATGCGCATCACGGGCAAATTCTACAATCAAAATAGCATTTTTTGCGGCCAGACCGACCAAGAGTACCAAACCCAGCTGCGCATAAATACTCAGAGACATTTTAGTAACAAACAAGCCGAACAACGCGCCGAGAGTTGCTGCCGTTACCGACAGCATAACCGCCAGCGGAATCATCCAACTCTCGTATTGTGCCACCATAAACAAATAAGCAAATAAACAAGCAAAAGCAATAATATAGTAAATTTGCCCCTGATTGTTCTTTTCTTGCAAACTGGAACCGGACCAAGCATAGTTGTATCCTTTCGGCAGCGTACGGATAGCTAAATCCTCAAGTGCTTGCATAGCCTCACCCGAACTAAAACCGGAGGCGGTCATGGCATTTATGGTTGCGCTCGGATATTGGTTATAGCGGCTGATACCTCGCGGCAATAACACGGTTTTGATATGTATAAGACTACCTAAAGGTACCATCTGCCCTTTTTCCGAGTGGATATATATTTTATTTAAGCTGCTCAGATCTTTACGATATTTCCAGTCGGCTTGTACCTTAACTTTGTTCACCTGAGTCCCGATGTTGATATCATTGATATAGCTCGAGCCGATATAGGTTTGCAGCGATGAATAAATGGAACCGATGGTAACGCCCAATGATTCGGCTTTTTCACGATCAATTTCGATATAAGCGTGTGGCGTTTGTGCATTAAACGTAGAGTATGCCATCATAATCTGTGGTAACTGCATTGCTTGCATTGTAAAGTTATTTACCACTTTTTCCAATTCGTTCATATCTGCAGATTCAACAGATTGAATTTTAAAATCCATAGCGTTGGTCGAACCTAATCCTGGAATGGCCGGCATTTCAAACAATTGTACCTTTGCTTCGGAAAAAGCTCCGACAATTGCTGAAAGTCGATTTTTGATATTCGTCGAATATTGATCTTTGCGTTTACGTTCACTCCAATTTTTTAGGGATAATACACCAAAACCGACATTCTCACCCTGACCGGCCATAATACTGAAGCCTTCAAGGTTGATAACCGATTTTACATCCGGTTCGGTTTGCGCTGCGGCCAAAATCTTATTGTTTACTTCTTTGGTGCGTACACTTGACGCTCCCTCCGGTAGTTGTACGTTAACCATTATAATGCCTTGATCTTCATCCGGCAAAAATGATGTCGCGGTCATTTTAAAAAACGCTGCAATCAGCAGGAATAAAATTCCCAAAATAAAGGCAATTATACTGATTTTTCTGCCGAGATAACCGATAACTACTAAATATTTATCGGTTGTACCGGTTATAAAGCGGTTAAACCAACCTAGATACCCCGTCTTTTTAATTTCAAACGGACGCAGAAAAGTCGCAGCCAAAGCCGGAGATAAGGTTAAGGCATTAACCGAAGAAAAAGTTACGGCAAAGCTGATTGTAATGGCAAATTGCTGGTAAATTTTGCCGGTAATTCCTCCCATAAAAGCAATCGGGACAAAAATTGCCAATAGTACCAAAGTTGTGGCTACAACAGCACTTGATACCTGTTCCATAGCTTTAATGGCAGCTTGCTTGGAGCTCAGCTTTTCCGATTGCATCAAATACAAAGTGCGTTCAACCACCACAATTGCATCATCCACCACCAATCCGATGGCTAAAACCAATCCGAATAACGTTAAAATGTTCAGATTGAAGCCTAAAGCCTTCATAACGGCAAATGTCGCCAGAATTGATACCGGAATTGCAATTGACGGCACCAACGTCGCTCGCCAATCCTGTAAAAATACATAGCAGACAAGCACAACCAAAACAAATGTCAGAAACAACGTGAAAAATACTTCTTCTATTGAAGAAATAATGAAGTCAGTAGTGTCTACAAATATTTCAACTTGCAGATCTTCCGGATAAAAACGCTCAAGCTTCTTTAATTCGGCTCGTACGGCTTTCATGGCATTAACAGCATTGGCTCCGGATGACTTATTGATGATGATTGCCACCGCAGGTTTGCCATCAACACGAGAATCAAACAAATAACTTTCCGAACCCAGTTCAACCCGTGCAATGTCCTTTAAACGTACAAGTCCGCCTTCTTCTGCAGTGCGCACAATAATATTTTCGAAATCCTTAGGGTTATTCAAACGTCCTTTTGTTTCCAAAGAATAAACAAGCACTTGATGTCCATCGCCCGGTGCCGAACCTACCGAACCGAGAGACGGCTGCACATTTTGACTGCGAATGGCAGCCTTTATGGTTTCAATCGGAATATTGAGCGCGGTTGTTTTATCGGCATCAATCCACACACGCATGCTGGTTGCCGCTCCCATAATATTAACTTCGCCAACACCGTAAGCACGGCTCAACGCAATTTTAATGTTGTTTTCTACATAATTGTTCAAATAGTTGCTGTCATAAGTGTCGTTTGGCGATGTAACTTGCAAAAACGCTAAAATATCGGAAGAGCGGCGGCGTACTGTTACGCCGATGCTTTGAACCTCTTGCGGTAGTGTACTGACCACTTGCTGAATGCGGTTTTGTACTTTAACCTGATCCAAATCCGGGTCGGTACCTGTCTCGAAAGCAATGGAAAGCTGGTATGCACCGGAGTTATATGAGTTAGAAGACATATACAGCATATCTTCTATACCATTAATTGCCTTTTCCAACGGAATTCCGACATTATTTGCCACTGTTTCGGCACTTGCTCCCGGATAGTTAGTGGAAACCATAATTTCCGGTGGTGCAATTTCCGGATACATGCCGATTGGCATGGAAAATACCGAAGCCAATCCGGCTAAAGCCATAATAATCGCAATTACAACGGCAAAACGAGGCCTTTCAATAAAAAACTTTGAAAACATTTTATTTGATCCTTATGGCTGTTTTTCCAATATACCTATTTTAATTTGCGAATTGTTCTGTATTTTAATATTCCCTTGAACAATTACCATTTCTCCTTCAGAGAGTCCGTTAATTACCACTTGCTCCGAGCCGATTGTTTTGCCTAAAATCACGCGCCTCTGCTCAGCTACACCGTGGAGATCATTTTCCGAGCTTTTTTCCGGATTTATTTTCGCAATGTACACAAATGCCCCGTCTTTATCATAGTTAATGGCCGTTTGTGGAACTACCAACGCATAAATCGGTTTATCATCGGAAATTGCCGATTGGACATAATTACCCGGAATAAGATTATTTTCTTCATTGGCAACATCGGCATAAACCGAGAGTGTGGCAGTGTTGGTGTTAATGGAATTATCCAGAAACATTCCTACCACTTTTTCGGTTATGATATCACCGTTGGCCAATGTTATACGAGCTGTCAGATTATCTTTTTTATAGTTATGCATTTTGGCGGTGGCATATTCTTTATCCGTCAATGAAAAACTTATGCGAACCGGATTCATTTGCACGATTTTCGCTAAAGTTACTTGTGAAGTAACCACGTAATTGCCCTTTGTTACCAATGCCTTGCCGATTTGGCCGCTGATTGGTGCACGTACTTGAGTATTATCTAAATCAATGGTTGCCAAATCCAAATTGGCTTTAGCTTCTTCTACTGCGGCTTTTGCTTGAAAATAAGCACTTTCAGCCGTGTCAAAAGTGGCTTTGGAAGAAAATTTCTCATCGCTTAATTTTACCTGACGATTATAGTCACGCTCGGCTTTAACCAAATTGGCTTGCGCACTGTCTAATCTGGCCTTTGCCAAATCGTATGCGGCACGATATTTTGACGGATCAATCTCAAACAAAACATCTCCTTCTTTTACAATGCTGCCCTCATCAAACAAAATGTTCTCTACCGTACCGGAAATTTGTGGTAATAAATTTACTTCATTGATAGCCTCAATGTAGGAGATTTTATTATTGAATGCCGCAATATCTTTATTTTGGGCTTTTTGCGCCAAAATATAAACTTCCCCCATACCGTACATACCCATTCCGCCGGATGGAGACAGTCGTCCTTTCAGATACCAACCCACCGAAATCAGCAACAGACAAATTAAGATTCTTTTTGCAATAAATTTTAAGTCCGGATATTTTATTTTCATGATTTTTTACTTTCAGTCTTTATACTGTTAAAAATTAAATTGAAACCTGTTATAAGTGCTTCATCGAAGTCTTTTGAAAGTCTGTGTGTAAATGAAGCCTCAAGCAAACCGCCGTACATTGTCATCAAAATTTCGCAAATCATTGAGACATCAATATCTGCTTTTATTTGCTTTTTTTGTTGCAATGCCTCTAAAGCGTCTAAAAACAATCGCCGTGTGACTTGTTTGGTTTGTTCTATAGAGGGTTGGATTTTGCTGATGATAGCCTCACTCCATTCCATCTGGCAGGTTATGAAAAACAAAAACTTGTAAAATAATATATCTTCTCGAATTTTCTTATTGATAAAAAGTTGCATTTGAATAATGCGCTCGAAACAAACTTCTTGGTGTTGCTCCATAAAAATATTTAACAAGTTGATATATCTTTCGGCAAAATCGTTGATTAAGGCAGCCACAATGTCGGGTTTGTTTCTGAAGTACCAATAAACGGCCCCCTTGGTCAAATTGATGCGTTTTGCAATCTCATCAAATGTTGTTTTGGAATAACCTTTTTCATAAAAAATATCCATTGCGGATGCTAAAATGGCCAGTCTCGTTTGTTCGGCATCTTCTTTTGTTCTGCGCATGGCTTTACTCCGGATTATTTATACTTAAGCGTATGTATAAAACGAAAAAACAAAAATGCAACATATTTTTTATACTTTTAGGTATGTATATTTGCTTTAGCGCGCCCATGCCGGAACTTTATGTTGAGAATTAACATCTTGCGTTTCATTTTTATCTGCATTGCGATTATATGTTTTAACTAATTCATCATCAATCGGACTGCTGCCGGAAGATATACGTTTTTGCAGCGGTGGAATGGTTTTACCGACAGCTTCTCCTCCGTCATCGACAATTTCAGGTAAGGAACTGCTGCCGCCTAAGCCTTCTCCCCCGTCCTCGTCATCTTCCATTCCCTGATCCAGAGATGAATGGGCAACAACCAACAGATTTTCCATTGTTTCCAATTTTTCTCGGTTATAAAATTGTAAACATTGCTCAAGTGATGGTGCTTCAGAGCCGTATTCTCGCCGATATGCCCAGATTGCCAGTGAACAAATTCTGTTACGATAAGCTACCCAACTGTCATACATATCGCGATAATTTCCTTGTTGTAAACTCGGGCCGTTATTCCACTTACCGACAAACTCATCGTTAATGAACGACTTATAAATATCTTTAATAGCTTGAGAAGAACGACTCAATTCTTCTTTTATACATTCGTCGTTATCGGAACTGATGGCGCAGCTGTCATATTGTTCATCGTGTGATGTTAAATCCAGAAAATGAAAATCGGCGCGCTTTTTTGGTGCTTTTTTCTCGAGAAGTTGCACGATACTGTTTATATGGTCTTTGTGGTGCAATGCATAATAAAGACTGCATGAATATCTTTCATCAACCAGCGGTTCAATATACATACTTGCCTTATAAGAAAGAGAACACAAACGATTGCGAAAAGCTGTCCAACTTTCAAACATATCTCGTAGCGTTTCAGCATTTTTTTGCGGTGTTTCCTGCCATCCCAAAATAGCCTTGTTGCTCAAAATAGAACGATATCCGCGTTTAACGTCATCGAGTGTGCGCAGTGTTGATTCTCGTGTACAGTTATCCCAATCGCCGGTAACTTTTGTACAATGTTTGAATTCTTCGTCATCATCGTACGTCGGCATATCCGCCATAGCCGATTCCATACCTAAGAAAATACTCAATAATGCTGCCCAAAAAACATATTTTTTCATATAAACCCCGCTTATAATCTTTGATAAAGAATAATACTTAAAAGGTAAATATACCATTAAACAGAAAAAATATCCTCAAAAGTTAAACCCTTGCGCAGAATTTTTTCAGCTTGCTGTGTATATTTACCGTCGACATCATGTGTAATAAACGGAGGCAATATTCGGCACGCAGCTTTAGAGTCCTTTTTAGCAGATACAATAATACGCTTGGCATTTTGCCCTATTTTAGAATAAAGCGGCAAGACAGTAATTTCTCCGGCTTTATGCTGCAGTGCCGTGCATATTTGCGGGAGTGCTTCTGCACGATGCACCAAACAGATTCTGCCGAACGGTTTTGCCATTTTCAAGCAAAAATCCAGCCATTGCGTTAATCCGAAGTTCTGATGATTGTGTGCAGCCGCTTTACTGCTGTTGGGTGAAGGCATATCATGCTCACTGTAGGGAGGATTGGATATAACAACATCAAAAGAGCAGGGTTTTACATCAGGAAAACTAAGTTTTTGCCGGATATCTGTCTGACGAAAATGCAAAAAATCGAAACCATTGGCAACAGCACTCAAATTAGATAACTCCACCAATTCCGGCTGCAATTCAAATCCCTCTATATTTATACCTTTATCTGATAATCGCTGTGCTAAACAGAGCGAAACAGCTCCCGTCCCTGAGCCTACATCAAGAATTTTAGCATCGTTTTCAATATGGTTTATCATTGCCGCCAGCAATACGGCATCACTTGAAGCTCGATAACCGTTGACTGGTTGCAATATTTTCACTTTCTTATCCAACAAATAGTCTTCGGTATATGCAATTGTCATATTTCCTCCATATAAAAAAACTCAGGACATTTATCCTGAGTTTTTTTATAATTTATAGATTA
>CACWUA010000006.1 GCA_902763905.1 uncultured Pseudomonadota bacterium
CCGAAAACGAACAAGCCGTAATTGACGGCAAAAAAGAAATCGCCATAACCGAAACCAGAATCTTAACCAAGGCTTTTCATATTATTCAAGATAAGGGTTTATGGAAAGGCGACAGCTTTTTGTGTTATGAAAACAATTCGACACTTGTGTACATTCCAAAACATGGCTTAGCTTATGAAGGACGTAATAATCACTGTGTTGATTTTTATGAGAAAGACGGTAAAATCGGGTGGGAAGTAATTAAACGCTTTGATGCAAATCAAGCCGGATTTGAACCGCAATGGAAAAAAGACGGCGGCAAAATTATTTGGTCAGTGCAGCAAGGCGATATACTCGAACTCGACACCCCTGCCGAATGGCGCGGATATACCGATAAAGACAGATGCTTAGCCAAGGTTAAAAAATTCAGTGATGGCGAATTTAATATTGATTATATCACTGATGCGCGAATGACATCTCCTAAAGATAAGACCTTAAAATACATGTTTGTAGACACATTACGAAGAGGTCTTGCATTCTTAACTAAAGGCAAAGCTCGTAAAATTGAGTTGACTCCGTTCGGCAAAATCAAGAAAAAGCATAAGGCATTATGGGATGGCAAGAAGAAAGCGGCCTGAAACTTTAACCGGATGGTCAATGATGTGGATAATTTGTATGTTCGATATTCCGGTACGTACCCGAACCGAGATGCGAAAAGCGACAAGATTTAGGAATCTTCTGCTTGACGACGGATTCGTAATGAAGCAATTTTCGGTGTATATCAAACCGGTCAAAAGTTTGAGCGTAGGACAGACGATAACTAAACGTTTGGCAAAATTTATTCCTGATAATTCAATGGTTTCTTTCTTTTATATTACCGATAAGCAATATTTGATGACGGAAAACTATATGGGGAAGAATTTTACCGAAAATGAGGAAGAAACACGCGAAAAAAACGGTCAATTATTGCTCTTTTAACCATCATTTTTGCCATTTTCATCATAATAATACCCCCTTAAAATCACCTGATTTCAAGGGGTTATTATTCAGAGATTGTATCAGAGATTAACTAAACGGTCAACTATAACTATACCCGATGTTGCCCTTTGTAACTTCAGATTGTATCAGAGATTAACTAAACGGTCAACTATAACATACGCTTTTTGCGCTTCGGATTGCCGACCATTGTATCAGAGATTAACTAAACGGTCAACTATAACAGACGGAGTGAAGAATGAACGATAGATTAAATTGTATCAGAGATTAACTAAACGGTCAACTATAACTCTGAGAGTGTGCAGGAATACCGCCAACCGATTGTATCAGAGATTAACTAAACGGTCAACTATAACGAACCCTGCTTGCATTGTTAGAGTTCTTAAATTGTATCAGAGATTAACTAAACGGTCAACTATAACTTGTTCGCTATTATATAAATACCCACAAGGATTGTATCAGAGATTAACTAAACGGTCAACTATAACAATACTATTAAATTTTTCATTAGTTGTAGTATTGTATCAGAGATTAACTAAACGGTCAACTATAACTTGGCTGCCGTACGTTTCGCCGGTAACGATATTGTATCAGAGATTAACTAAACGGTCAACTATAACTGCGGGTTCGGATGACACACAAACGGACGAATTGTATCAGAGATTAACTAAACGGTCAACTATAACAACACCGTCTTTTTTGCCATTTCGTCGTAGTATTGTATCAGAGATTAACTAAACGGTCAACTATAACACACGGTTGTAAGCAGAACTTGCGAGGGTAATTGTATCAGAGATTAACTAAACGGTCAACTATAACACGTTTACCAAACGCCTCAATGATTTTAGTATTGTATCAGAGATTAACTAAACGGTCAACTATAACTAAAGTCGGCGATAATATCTTTATTCAGGCATTATATCAGAGATTAACTAAACGGTCAACTATAACCATAATAACTGAAGTAGCATATTGCTTTATTGACATAATTTACTTATTGCGGATTATGCATTCTTTAATCATCTTTATTCAACGCATCATCAACATCCGGATAACGTAAGACAATTTTTTTTACTTCAAAACTCTGTGCCAGTGATGCTACAAAATCTTGTACGGCATCTGTCAATGATACCTCCCCTTTCTTTGTTTGCAGCGGCATTGAGATAATACTTGACAACCTACGTTTTATTTCAGGAGTAAGTTCTATATTCTCAATATCAACAAGCCTCTCCAACTCTTCAAACACCAATTTATCCGCCAATGCTCGAAATGGTTCAATCAAATCATCAACCAACGGCATTGTGTTGGTACGTGTACAATGCTTAATTCCCCATTGCGGCAATAACCCGTTTCCAACCACAGCTCGTGCCACAATTGCACGCAACACCATATACGTATAATTGAGCAATAGATTAACATCTGCATTAAGCCTATTCCGAACAAACTTTTTTCCGAACATTGCCTTAAAATATATACCGGCTGCAATTCCCTCATTATTACGAGTATCATCACTTAAAATATTTTTGGACAATAATCTCAATCTCTCAATATTGGAATTCAGAGGAAAGAAATATTTAAGGACTGCTGCCTGATTATATATTTTATGCTGAACAATACTTTTCCATATTTTTTTTTGCATCGGACGACTGCAATCTATTTGCTGTTTAACACGAACTCCCGCCAACCAATGCCCTTCGTATGGCATAGTTATTGAAACAGGCACATAATTTTTACCGCAAAAAATAATATTGCCGCCATATTCACAAATGGAATTTATTATATTCTTACTCATAACGGTATTGTTGGCCGATATTATCAGCGACATAATATTATCAAGCGGTATATCATGTTTAATTCCCTGTTCTTTATTTTCAATCACCAAAAAACCGCGTTTGAGCGATAAAACAAAATCATCATTTGATATTTCTACAATTTGCTTATCCATACCAATCACCTATATGCAAAATTGTAATCAGAAATCGTAAAAAAATACTTTCTTATATACAAAAAAAGAGCGTTGGCAAATGCTCACGCTCCTTTAATTTTATCTTAAAAGCAAAAATTATTTGCTGTTCGGATTATTAACATCTTTAACCGAAACTGACAAATCGTCGGCAATACGAGCCGAACGACCGCGCAAGGCACGCAAGAAGTACAATTTGGCACGGCGTACTTTACCGACACGCGATACTTCGATTTTTGCCACATTCGGAGAATACAGCGGGAATACACGCTCAACACCTTCGCCGAAAGAAATCTTACGAACGGTGAAAGACGAATTTAAGCCGTCATTTTTGCGAGCAATGCAAACGCCTTCATAAATCTGAATACGTTCTCTGTCGCCTTCTTTAACCTTGGTGTGGACACGCAAAGTATCACCCGGCTTGAAAGTCGGCATATTTTTGCCTTCCATCAGCTTTTCAATTTGCTCTTTTTCAATGTTTTCGATAATGTTCATTTTTATTACCTTTTCAAGTTAATTTGTTATTCCTATACACCACATTTTATTCGGAATCAAGTATTTTTTCCAATAAATCGGGGCGTCGTTTTGCGGTTATTTGAAGAGCCTGCTGTCTTTGCCATTTGGCAATATTTTCGTGGTGACCGCTCATTAAAATATCCGGCACTTTGCGCCCTTTCCATTCAATCGGACGCGTATATTGCGGATATTCCAGCAAATTTTGCTCAAAACTTTCGTTTTCGGTAGATTGCGCATTGCCGAGAACTCCCGGTAACAGCCGCACTACCGCATCAAGCATAATCATTGCCGCCTGCTCTCCGCCGGTCAGGATATAGTCGCCGATGCTGATTTCCTCAATCGAGTACTCCTCAAGCACGCGCTCGTCTATTCCCTCAAATCGACCGCAGATAATCGTCAGGTTTTCTTCTTTGCTCAACTCGTGCACTTTGGCTTGCGTCAACGGCATACCCTTCGGGCTCATATAAATGATTTTGCCGCCGGCGTAATTATGTTCGATGGCCGAACCCAAAACATCGGGGCGCATAATCATTCCGGCACCGCCGCCGCAAGGCGTATCATCCACCGAACCGTGCTTATCAAACGCATAATTGCGAATATTGATTGCTTCCAGCTGCCAAATCTCGTCTTCCAATGCCCTGCCGGTCAAAGATGTACCGAGAAAGCCCGGAAAAATCTCGGGAAATATGGTCAATATTTTAGCTTTCAGCACCATTATTGCCCTCGTCATCTGTTGCAAAAATCATGGTTGCGCTGGATACTATAATATATCCGTCCTCAACATTGATGGTCGGAACATAGGCTTTGGTAAACGGCAACATTTCCGTTTCTTTTTGCCCGTTGAGTTTGATTTCGATAATATCGCCTGCACCGAAATTTTGAAACGCGGCAACTTTACCGATTTTTTTATCCGGCGTTTTTAAGCAAACATCAAGTCCGATTAAATCCGACAGATAAAACTCCTCCTCATCCAATTCCGGCAACGCCGAACGCGGCACATAAAGCTCGGTTCCGATAAGCGCTTCCGCATCGTTACGCGTGGTTACACCCGCAATCTTTACCCGTGCGTTGGTTGAAACAAGTCCCACGACTTTGATGGAAAACTTTTTGCTGCCGTCGGCATTTTCAACCGTACCGTATCGATCCAAATCCAGCGGATTCAGATTATTGCTGCGAACTTTGACTTCACCTTTGATACCGTGTGCGGCTACTATTTTGCCGATACAAACTCTTTTTTCCATTACAAAGCCTTTCTTACAGACTCAAAATAACTCTCTTAATTATTTAACCGAAAATTATTCGGCAGAAGAAGTTTCTTCAGCCGGAGCAGCATTAGCGGCTGCAGCAGCTTCGGCAGCGGCTTGAGCTTTTGCTTCTTTTTCTTTAATTCTCTCCAAAGCCTTAGCTTTAGGTGCAGATTTCTTCGGCTGTTCGCTGATTTTCGGAGCAGCGCACAAACCTAAATTGGCAAACAATTTCTGCAGTCTTTCGGTCGGTTGAGCACCTTTGGAAAGCCAAGCGGAAACTTTTTCTGTATCCAAAATCAAACGATCTTTATGATCTTGAGGCAACAACGGATTGTATGCACCCAATTTTTCAATATAACGACCGTCACGCGGAGCTCTTTGATCTGCCGCTACAATATGATAATAAGGGCGTTTTTTTGAACCACCGCGAGATAGTCTGATACGTACTGTCATTTTTATTACTTCCTTTCAAAAATTAAAACGGAAACCGTTTATTTGTTCCGTGCGGCATCATAGCTCCGAACGGAGAGTTTTTCATCAATTTAGACATTGCCGACAAAGAGCCGAACTTGCCCATTTTTTTCATCATTGTCGACATCTGCTCATACGATTTGAGCAAAACATTGACATCATGAACCTCAACTCCGGAGCCGAGTGCGATTCTTCTCTTGCGAGAAGCCTTTATGATATTTGGATGCGAGCGTTCTTCTTTGGTCATGGAAAGAATAATCGCTTCCTGTTTTTTCATCAGATTGTCGCACACTCCGGAATCTTCAATCTGAGATTTAAATTTCGCCAGCCCCGGAATCATCCCTAAAATGCTCCCGATACTACCGATTTTCTGCATTTGTCGCATTTGATTAAGCATATCGTTCAAATCAAATGCGCCGTTCATCATTTTACCCGCCATTTTCTCGGCTTCGGCGTGGTCTACGTTTTCAATGGCTTTTTCCACCAAAGAGACCACATCGCCCTGCCCCAAAATTCGTCCGGCTATACGGTCGGCGTGAAATTCCTCGATTTCATCGAGCTTTTCGCCGGTACCCAAGAACTTAAGCGGTGCGCCCGATACCATTTTCATTGAAAGAGCCGCACCGGCACGCGAAGTACCGTCGATACGCGTCAATACCAAACCGGTAATACCGACTTTTTCGTTAAACTCTTTAGCCACGTTGCAGGCTTCCTGACCGATAAGGGCATCGGCAACCAATAGCGTTTCAGTCGGCTGAGCCAGTTTTTTAACCTCAGCCACCTCGTTCATCAGAGCTGCGTCAATTTGCAAACGACCGGCCGTATCCAAAATCAGCAAGTCATAAACCCCTGTTTTGGCTTCTTGTAAAGCGCGCTTGGTAATTTCCAGCGGTTTTTGCCCGGCAACTATCGGCAACACATCAACGTCAATCTGTTTTGCAAGCTGTGCCAGTTGCTCTTGTGCCGCCGGACGATATACGTCGAGCGAAGCCAGCAAAATGCGCTTGTTTTTCTTTAAGCGTTTGGCGATTTTGGCAGCCGTGGTGGTTTTACCCGAACCCTGCAAGCCGACAAGCAACATACAAACCGGTGCCGGCGCATTAAAGTTGAGTTCGGTTGTCTCCGAGCCGAGCAGTTTCACCAGTTCATCATGAACGATTTTAACCACCATCTGCCCAGGTTTTACCGACTTCACGACCTTTTCGCCCAAAGCCTCGATTCTGACATCAGAGATAAAACTTTTCACTACCGGCAGCGAAACATCGGCTTCCAGCAGTGCAACCCGAATTTCACGCATAGCGTCGTCAATATCTTTTTCGGTCAGCACCCCGCGTGAGGTGATTTTTGAAAACGCTTGGCTCAGCTTATCTGTCAAACTCTCAAACAAAGTTTTATCCTTTTTTACATAAACAAACTAGCGTCAGTGTGCGTACCTTCGCTGGCTGACGGACTCCTCAGAGCTTACCTTTTAACGAACTTATCGGGTAAAATTACTCTAAATTCGGGCACTTTATAATACAAAAAAATAAACCTGTCAAGCATTATTACAACGGTTTTAAACCTTTTTTTAATCAAATTGTTCTAACCTTTGGACAGTATAAATTGTTAAAAGGACTATATTATGACAAACAAATTAAGTTTATTGTTGCTGCCGGCGCTGGTTTTGGTTGCGGCTGCGCGCAACGCATCCGCTGCCGATTATCAGCAATACGGCTGGATTGCCGAGCTGAAAAAAGCCGGCGTGGAACTTTCTTCCACCAAAATCAAAAACTCTGAAGAATACAGAAGCTCGCCGAATGCCGAATTAAGCGGTAACAGCGAGAGTCTGGTTAAAGGAATCTTTGACTTTTCTTTGATTAATCAACAAGCTGCCTATAAATGGGATAATAACATTTTTATGGAATACGGCAAAACCAAAGTTCATCAGAATAACGGTCCGGCGATTGAAAACGAAACCGCCGACAAGATTTTGCTTTCAACCGATTATGCCATGAAAGTATGGCGTTATTGGGATGCCGATGTCGGCCCGTTCGTACAGGGCGCTTATCAGACCGAATTTGACCCGAACGATGATGCACCGCGCACCAAAATCATCCGCGGTATGGCCGGTATGAAAATGTTTGACGGTCCGATTATCAAAAACCTTTATGCCGGTTTGGTCGGCGAATATGACTTTACATATAAGCACGACAAAACCAGAAAATGGGCTTACGAAATCGGTGCGGATGCGACTTATCCGTTGCGTGAAGGCATTAACTTCAACTTTACGTCTTATTTCCGCGATTACTTTGAATTCAGCAAATACAATCCGCGTGATTTCGACTATGAATGGAACAACAAAGCGGATATGATGGTTGATATTTACAACGGCTTACAAATGGGTCCGTATATTCAATACTTCCGCGCCAAAGACCGCGGCTCCAACAAATACGGCAGCAGCACCATCATCGGTGTTCAGGGCTCGTACGGCGGTTCTTGGGGTCTATAATTCAAATACGCCAAAACAAAAACGCTTCGATATTCTCGAGGCGTTTTTTATATCATACATTCATTTGTGTATAATGCGGTTATGCGTTGAAATTTACAAATTATTGTGCTAATTTTGCTGTAATTGTTTTGTAATGTATATTAATCAGAGGAAAAATCAATGTCGGGAAACGCACGATATAATGGTAAAGAAACTTGGGAAGAATGGCGCAAAACTTGGCAAAATGAAGAACGCTACAACTTCCGCACCATCGAGAAAAAATGGCAAAAAATTTGGGAAGACGAAAAAGCTTATAAGGTAGAAATCGACCATAACAAAGAAAAATTCTATGCTTTGGTTGAATTTCCGTATCCGTCGGGAGCCGGTTTACACGTCGGCCATCCGCGCTCATACACCGCGCTTGATGTGATTGCTCGTAAAAAGCGTATGCAGGGCTTAAACGTTCTGTATCCGATGGGCTTTGACGCCTTTGGTCTGCCGGCGGAAAACTATGCCATCAAAACCGGTGTCCATCCGGCGGTTTCCACTAAACAAAATATCGAAACTTTTACACGTCAACTTAAATCACTCGGTTTTTCGTTTGATTGGGATAGATGCTTCAACACTTGCGATCCGGAATATTACAAATGGACGCAATGGATGTTTATTCAATTCTGGAAACATGGTTTGGCCTATAAAGATAAAATGGCGATTAACTGGTGTCCTTCCTGCAAAGTAGGTTTAGCCAACGAAGAAGTGGTCAACGGCCATTGCGAACGTTGCGGTGCCGAAGTTGTCCGCCGCGATAAAGAACAATGGATGCTCGCCATTACCAAATATGCCGACCGTCTGATTAACGACATAGAAACGGTTGATTTTATTGACCGTGTAAAGTCGACACAAATTAACTGGATCGGACGTTCCGAAGGTGCTGAGTTGGAATTTGAACTGACCGATAACAACGGTAACAATCTAGGTAAAAAAATGGTGGTTTACACTACCCGTCCGGATACGATTTTCGGTGCGACTTATTGCGTTATGGCTCCGGAACACGCTTTTGTGGCCGAATTGATGAACAAATTTGAAAACGCGGCCGAAGTGCAGAATTACGTCAACGAAACAGCCAAAAAATCAGAGTTACAACGCACGGCCGACACCACCAAAACCGGTGTGGAATTAAAAGGTATTAAAGCCCGCAATCCATATACCGGCACTTTGATTCCGGTATTTATATCCGATTATGTTCTGACCGGATACGGCACCGGCGCAATTATGGCGGTTCCGGCGCACGACCAACGTGACTATGATTTTGCCAAAGTGTTCAATTTGCCGATTATTCAGGTGTTGGCCGGCGGTGATATCTCTAAAGAAGCATGGGAAGAAGACGGTACGCACATCAACTCCGGTTTTATGGACGGTATGGATAAAAAAGATGCTATGGCCGCAGCCATCAAATATGCCGAAGAACACGGCTTTGGTCACGCCAAAGTCAATTTCAAACTGCGCGACTGGGTATTCTCGCGGCAACGCTATTGGGGCGAACCGATTCCGATGGTTTATTGCGAACATTGCGGTTGGCAACCTGTTCCGGAAGATCAACTGCCGTTAACTCTGCCCGATGTGCCGGATTATCGCCCGAACGACAACGGCGATTCCCCTCTGGCCAATGCCACCGAATGGGTAAACACCACTTGTCCGAAATGCGGCGGTCATGCGCGACGCGAAACCGATGTAATGCCGAACTGGGCAGGCTCATCGTGGTATTTCTTGCGCTATTGCGACCCGCATAACGATAAAGAATTTGCCTCACCGGAAGCCTTAAAATATTGGATGAATGTCGATTGGTACAACGGCGGTATGGAACACACCACACTCCACCTTTTGTATTCGCGTTTCTGGCACAAATTCCTTTACGATTGCGGCTATGTGCCGATGCCGGAGCCGTATCAAAAGCGCACTTCGCACGGTATGATTCTGGCTGCCGACGGCGAAAAAATGAGCAAATCGCGCGGCAACGTAGTTAATCCGGACGAGATTGTCGAAAACTACGGTGCCGATACCTTCCGTCTGTATGAAATGTTCATCGGTCCGTTTGACCAAGTGGCAAGCTGGTCGGAAGAGAGCTTAAACGGCGTATATCGCTTTGTCAGCCGTGTTTACAGCCTGTTTACCAAGGTTTATGCCGATAAAGACGTACCGCTGAATAGCGACGATTTACGTGAAATGCACCGTTGCATTATTGACGTTTCCGAGCGTATCGAGCAAATGAAGTTCAACACCGCGGTTTCGGCTTTGATGACCTATGTCAACTATCTCGGCAACAAAGATAAAATTCCGGCAACCATGTATGAAACTTTGTTGAAACTCCTCTCGCCGTTTACTCCGCATCTGGCGGAAGAAATGTGGGCTCGTTTAGGACACAATACTCTGATTGTTGCCGAAAGCTGGCCTGTGGGTGATGCCAAACTGGCGGAGAACAATGTAGTTACCATCGGCGTACAGATGAACGGCAAAATGCGCGGCACCATTACCATTGCCAAAGATGCCGCCAACGACGTGGCCGAAGCCGAAGCCTTAAAGCTTGAAAATGTGGCTCGCCAGCTTGAAGGTAAAACCATCAAGAAAGTGATTGTGGTACCAAATAAAATCGTTAATATTGTAGTAGGAATGTAAAGCATTATGAGAATTCGGAAAATATTAGGAGCGGCACTTCTTATGGAATGTCTTTCGGCTTGTGGTTTTGAACCATTATATGTTGAAAAAACAAGCGGAGATGATTTATGGTATTATAACAACCAGTATGATGCAGATATTGTCAAGGAAATGGCACAAATCAGAATCAATACCTCCGGCGGCCGTATGGGACAACTGATTAAAAATGAGCTTATTGATATTTTGAATCCGTCCGGTGCTCCTAAAGGCTCCGAATATTTCTTAAAAATCAATGCACCTACGGCAAGTACTGTTCAGCAGGCACTGCGCGACGACATCACTGCCACCCGTGAAAAGGTTACTTATAGGGTATCATACGAATTATGGAGCAACAAAAAAGGTAAACTGCTAAGTGCTAGCAGTTCCACTATCTTAAGTTATGACTTGCTTGATAATCCGTATTCTACTACCATGGATAAGAAAAAAATAAAAAAAGACGGTGCTAAAATCATTGCCAACGACATAGCTTTGCGTATCGGTGCATACTTCCATTCACAAAAATCACAAACGGACAATCCGCATGAACCTTAAACCGGCACAGCTTGAAAGTTTTTGCAAGCACCCTGATCCGGCCGTAAAATGCATTGTACTGTACGGCAGCAATGAGGGTGAGATATCCATGTTGCAAAAACAATGTGCCGTTGCTGCATGCGAATCAACCGATGACGCTTTCCGCTACTGTCAGCTGCGCATGGAAGATATTTCCAAAGATGGCGGAGAAATCTATGCTGAGTTTCACTCTCAATCGCTTATCGGCGGTCGTCGTGCCGTAGTGATATTAAATGCCGATAATACTTTGGCTCCGCTTCTCAAATCAATGCTGCCGGAAACAACTTCGGAAAACCTACTGATATTAACATCTTCCACCTTAAAGAAAAATTCTTCGTTAATCACCTGGGCTAAAGATAGAAAAGATGTTATATTGGTCGGTTGTTATGAAGACAGAGAGACGGATATTGCCGCCGACGCAGAAGCTATGTTACGCGCCAAAAAACTAACAGCTGATACCACAGTATTACAGGTTTTAAGTTCACGTTTATCGCCTGATCGCCGCTTAAATCAAAGTGAGATCGACAAACTTGAAATATATATGGGCGAACGCAAAAACGTGATGATATCCGATATTCAAAATGCCGTCAGTGATGTGGCTGGAGCAAACATTGAAGATTTATGCTATTTCACAGCCGGCGGAGATATTGCCAGAGCATGCTCCATGTATAATCGCTTACTTAAAGAAGGCGAAGAATCGGCAACTCTTGTCCGACAATTGGAATATCATTTCGAACGTCTATTGGAAACGGCGGCGCAAATTAACGATGGCAAATCAGCTGATGAAGCTACCAAATTTTTTAATCTTATATTTTATCGCAAAAATGATTTCTACAAACAGCTGCGTATTTGGAATACCGAACAGTTGCTCAGTGCTCTGAATATGCTTTACGAATGTGAACGCAGTTGCAAAACCACCAATATGCCTGCCGAACAAATTGCCGGTTATACAATCTTGCGTCTGGCCAAATTTGCCGCCAAAAATAATCACTGACATACATTACACCTAAAAAATATACCCATTGACAGCAGTGTAATAATGTGATATTTCTAAATACATAAAATGTATTACTTAAATAAAAATGCGTATGTATTATTTGGGAATTATCGGAGCTTTAAGCTCTTTGGGACAAGGTGTTATTGCCAAACTTAACGAACATCCGTCCGAATTTAAAATCGTTTTCAAGGTTGATGATAGATACCCGAAGAACAACTTACTCTCCGGAGAATTCAGAAACTTGGAACAGGTTCTGACACATAACATTAACCCTACTGTCGTATTAGATTTTGGGATTGCCGGCACGGTATTCGAGCGGGCAAAGTTTTATCGAGACTATGCCATGCCGGCCATTATGCAGTGTGCCTTCGGAAATGAAAAAAGCGATATTCTGCGAAACACCAGCACCATAGCCGGAAATGACTACGCTCCACTGATTTTGATACCTGATTTTTCCATTATCAAAGTTTTAATAATGAAAAATCTCAAAGGTTTGCTCAATTGTTTTGCCAGTGATGTTCAACGCATCAGAATCGATATTCTGTATAATACCGAGCGCTACAACAACCAAAATCAATGGCTTTACTGGGCAAATGTTATCAATGAGGTACTGGGAAAACCGACCAACTATTATCGCGAACAGGGAAACACTCTTGATTGCGGCCTCGTACAGTACGGATTTATGCGTATAAATTCTTTGGATAAAAATGAGGAGAGTATCAATCTGCAAATATTCAACTCTCAAAAGGATACTATATTCCGCTATGAGATGCAATACAATCTCCTCAGTTCCCGCATTAACGGTGCTATGAAAGTTCTTGATTGGTATTTATACCAAGATCATCACAAACCGCGGCTCAACAACCTGTTTAGTGACATGTTGACAGAACTTGTATAAATAAAAAATCACCGGCATAAATACCGGTGATTTTTTATTTGTCAAGCAGTTGAGATTCCTTAAATAGAATCATATTCCAACAATAATAAAGATAATCATCAAGTTTTTGCGATATAACTTGATTTTTTGGTAAAACACCTGTCTGCGCGTCCTTATTGGGCACACAACGACGCATAATTTCATTACGGCACCAAGACGGCACCTCTACTCCAAGCTGAAGTTCACTCGCTTTCTCACAACTGCGAGCATCTCTGATAACATACTTCATACCGTCGTCATCCATAATCAACGATACTGTTATATATTCGGAGATTTGTTCGTTGATGATTTTAATAAATATTTTCATAATTTCACAATTATTTAATTTCAAACCGATACTAACATATCTATTTTCGGCGTCAACTTTTTTCTTCACTGAATAAAAATTATACACTTGACAACTTTCTGATAAATGAATATAATAACAAATTGTGAAAAATATTATTTAGTTACAATATGAGTGAAAACAAAAAAACAAGCGGGCTTTTACTGCCCTTGCGCCTTATCAGCCAGTCACTTAAAACGGAATCTAAGAACAGCCACGTTATCCGCAACGGCATCGTCAAGATGTTAGAGGATAAGATGGACGAAGTGGAAACCATCCCCGTGGATGAAATTTCGAAAATCAAGACACTGCTGCAAAAGATAGCGCCGGCAGAGCCCAAGGTTGCGGAGGAAGTCAATCAGATGATTGCCAAGTTCCACCCCAACCTCTGAGATGACAGAGCCATTCGTTCTTTATGAACGTCTGGCTCTTTTATTTTTCCGCTAGTAATTTATTCACAAATTCCGGCAACGTAGTACCGGCCGGACCGTAAATATGCTCATCAAACATTCGGTTATTTGAGGTTTTTTCCATATTAAACTCATAAGTATCCGCCCCGAACATCTTGGCTATTTGCACAAATCCGGCTGCCGGATACACCACCCCAGACGTACCGATTGATAAAAACAAATCACAGGTGCGCAACAGATTATCCACCTTATCCATATATAATAAATCTTCGCCGAAAAACACAATATTCGGCTTCAACACCGCCGCAACTCCGCAATTTTTGCACACATCTTCGGAACTGAATTCGCCCCAAGTTTCAAAAACATGACCGCAATTTAAGCAGCGCATCTGGTTAATCTGCCCGTGAATATGATATACGTTTTTGTTGCCGGCCTTTTCGTGCAAAGTATCGACATTTTGCGTCACCACGCTGATATTTGCCGGATATTTTTCCTGCAGAGTTGTAATCGCCTTATGTGCCGCATTGGGCTGAGCATTAAATAACTCCGGCCGCATTTCGTTATAAAACTCGTGCACATAATCGGGGTTGCGATAAAACGCCTCAATGGTGGCCACATCTTCCACACGATGCTTATTCCACAACCCGTCTTCGCTGCGAAAAGTTGCCAATCCGGATTCGGCAGAAATACCGGCACCGGTCAAAATCACAATATTTTTATACTTGTGCATCACCACAAATTACCTCAAACAATTCCCGATTACTGGTGCGCTTCCACTCGGCATTCTCCATATTGGTGATATAATCTTGCCGATATTTGAACACATTATCAACTGCCGTCAACAAATCGGTTTCTACTTTATCGTCCGTCAGAATCTCGGCAAACCCCTGTTTTTGAAATGATTTGGCATTAAGCGATTGTTCACCGCGGCTGGATGTTGACGGTAACGGTACCAACAGCATCGGCTTTTTCTGGCTCAACAGCTCAAAAATTGCATTGGAACCGGAACGCGAAACAACCACATCGGCCAATGCCATCAAATCCTTAAATTCTTTATCCACAAATTCAAACGGCGCATATCCTTCACAACGTGCCAATGCCGTCTGCCCTTTGCCGCAAATATGGATAATCTGATATTTTTCAAGCAGCGCCTCCAGATTTTTGATTACGGCATTATTTATGCTTTTGGCTCCGAGTGAACCGCCGACAAACATCAGCACCGGCTTATCCGACTTAAAATTGCACATATCACGGGCCTTTTCCGCATCGCCGTTATTAAGCCGGTCGGTCAGCACCGGCCCCACGCAGTGCACCTTGTTTTTATCGCTCACATAATCGGCCGTATCGGCAAAAGTGGTAAAAAAGGTACTGACAAACGGCAACGACATTTTATTGGCCAGCCCAGGGGTAACGTCGGATTCGTGCATATAAATCTTTTTATTGCCGTTGAGCCAAGCCCCGAACACCACCGGAAACGACACAAATCCGCCCTTGGAAAACACTACATCCGGCTTTTCTTTGCGGATAATATTCCACGCTTCAAACACCCCGAGCGGCACCCGCATCGCATCCTTGAAATTTTCCCACGAAAAATAGCGACGCAATTTTCCCGTGGCAATTGCATAATATTTAACTCCGTTGATTTTTTTAATCAGCTCATTTTCGATACCATTTTTAGAACCGATATAAACAACTTCCCATCCGTCTTGCAAAAACAAAGGAATCAAGCCCAAATTCAACGTTACATGGCCGCCCGAACCGCCGCCGGTAAAGATTATTTTTTTCATAGTTTCCTCCTTTGTTTGTGCATTTTTTGCCATTTTATGCATATAATCGTAAATATTCCGTGTAAAAAAGTACAAATATCATGGATTTTTATGCAAAAAAGTTTTATATCGTATTTTCAGAGATACTTTTAAACAAGGATAAAATAATGAGCAAGGTACAAAGTGATTTTTTGAACGATATTAAAGAAGAAAAAGTTGCTGTTACGGTCTTTTTGATTAACGGTGTAAAATTACAGGGCATTATTACGGCACAAGACGAAGAAAGTTTATTGCTGCGCCGCGACGGCCATACGCAGTTGGTATATAAGCACGCCGTTTCTACCATTATGCCGAGCGTTGCCTTGGATATTGCCGAAGAATAGTGATAGAATATCAGCAAAATCCGACTTGTAAAACTTGTGTCATCTGCCCGATTGTTGCGGGCGAACGGCAAAGTTTGTCTCCGGAAAGCCGTTTGGAAGAAGCCAAAGGCTTGACACAAGCCATTAATTTAGACATTGCATACAGCGAAATAATCAATTTAAAAGAACTCAAACCGGCCACCTATTTCAGCCACGGTTTTATTGAGCGGATGCAACCGATTATTGCCGAGCAAAATATTGAACTGATGGTGGTGGATACTCGCCTCAGTCCGATTCAGCAACGCAACCTTGAAAGAGGATTAAAGCTTAAGGTTATTGACCGTACGGCTTTGATTTTGGAAATTTTCGGTGAACGGGCACAAACCAAAGAAGGTGCATTGCAAGTAGAATTGGCACACCTGACTTATCAGCGTTCGCGTCTGGTACGCAGTTGGACTCACTTGGAACGTCAGCGCGGCGGCGCCGGCTTTTTGGGCGGACCGGGGGAAACCCAAATTGAGCTCGACCGCCGTATTATTGACGATAAAATCGTCCGCATTAAAAAAGATTTGGAAAAAGTCCGCAAAACCCGCGATATTCAGCGCAGTGCCCGTCGCAAAGTTCCCTACCCGATTGTTGCCTTGGTGGGATACACCAACGCCGGAAAATCCACTTTATTCAACAAACTGACGCAAAGCAATGTAATGGCGGCGGATATGCTTTTTGCCACGCTTGACCCGACTATGCGCAAAATCGCCCTGCCGCACGGAATGGAAATTATTTTATCCGATACCGTAGGCTTTATTTCCGATTTACCGCACGAGTTAATTATGGCTTTTCGCGCAACTTTGGAAGAAGTATTAAATGCCGACATTATCTTGCACGTACGCGATATTTCCAATCATGACAGCAACACCCAACGTACTGATGTGTTGCAGGTATTGGACAACCTCGGCCTCAACGAAATTCAGTACGCCGATAATTATATAGAGGTACTAAATAAGGCCGATTTGTTGGAACCTGATGAAAGACAGGGCCAACAAAATAAAATTAAGGATAAAACCAATGTGGTTTTGACTTCCGCATACAGCGGCGAAGGTTGCGAGCATTTGCTTGATATCATCGAACAAAAACTGACCTCGGAGCATATCCGCTGTCAGATAACTTTTCCGCTCTCTGACGGCAAAACCGCGGCGTGGTTACATCAAAATTGCCGCATTGAAAAGCTTGAAAATTCGGAAAACGAAAATACTTATACCGTGAGCATACGTGCCGACGATTTGGCGCGTCTGAATAAAATATGCGAACAAAATCGGGATATAAGTATAAGGAAATAAAATGCGCAAATTCATATATTTAGTCGGGTTGTTGGTTATAACCGGCTGCCAAGATGTCGACTATGTAAGTTCTCAATACCGACAGAGGTTAGGTGAAGTTGTCGGTAAAAGCGCCGCTTATCTTTATGCCTCATGGGGCGAACCGCAACAAATCACTCCAGTTGCCGATAACACTTATTTGGCAACATATTACGCTGCCGAAAGCAAGCCATTTGACAACAATTATCAGCCTTATGCCGACGAAATAAGTTATACTGCAATGGCGGTTCCGAATTATGGTCTGCCCCTGCCTCCGCCGCTGTTTTATTGCAAAACTACGTTTGTGATTCGCAACAATATCGTTACCGATTTCAATTTTAACGGCGACGATTGTTATTAAAAATTTATCCCCGAAAGCGGCATTTAAGCAGCATTTCGGGGATATAATCACGCCTTGGCGTTGTGATAAAGGTCGTAGAGAGCCACCAGCTCCGATGCGGCCTTCTTGCGGAATTCCGGTTCCACATCGCGGAAAAACCTGCGCTTGTTCTTGACGTAGATTTGCAGGTCTTCGGCATTCTCCGGCAACAGCAGTTTCAGTTCAGCCTCGCGGACGTGAAACTCCGTCTGGTTGATGTAAAAGCGCCGATATTCCTTCATTCCTCTGCCCCAGAGCAACATTTCGTTGTCGTGGTCGGCAAAGTTATGGTACTCGATATATTTCATCAAATACTTGCCGCGGAACTCCGGTTCAAACAGCATCGCCTCGAACACCGAACCCAGAACCCAGTTCTCCAAAAAGAAAAGGAGCACATCCTCATTCTCAGGGCGGAACATCAGGCCTTGGTTTATCTCGTGCAGAGAGTGATGCTTGAGATACTCAAACAGCGCCGGTCGATAGGCGGGCTGAAACAAATACTTTTCATCGTCGGGCGCCACCAGATTACGGGCATCCTTCAATAAATTACAAAGATCATTGACCTTTTCGGCATCCCCAAAAAAATAGGGATTCACCTCTTCGGGAAATTTTCCGTTCATATAAAAATTTTTTGATAATAAATACTTATTGCAATAGATAACATTTAAATTTATTTTTGTCAACTGGGTATATAAAAAAACGTAAAAAAAAAAACGGAAAAGTCCCCCTCTCCGCTCATCATTCCTGTATTATAATCAAAAGTTTGATAATTTAGCTCGCAAAACTTTCAATTCATCTATTGCTTCGGCAACTCCGCTCAGAACCGCACTGCCGGCAGCAGTCATTTCCTGATTTTTCTTTATTGCATTGTTCTCACAAACGACCGATTCTGCAAAAAAATCTTTCTGAATTTCTTCTTCACCCAAAAGACTTTTCAACCCTTTGGTTTTAATCAGCTGCTGAGCTCCTTCGATTGTGTATCGATTATTATAGAGTAAACTCTTAATCAGCTTGATGATTTCAACATCGTCAGGACGATAATAACGCCTTCCGCCACTGGTTTTCATTGGCTTAATTTGATTGAATTTAGTTTCCCAAAAACGCAAAACATGCGTTGCTACTCCGAGCTCGTCGGCAACTTCGGCAATTGTTTTGAATGCGGATTTAGATTTATTGATAATCATACTCAGCCATTTCTGCCTTGCGATTATTTCGCGCCGTTGACAGCCTTTCTTAAAATCTGTGAAGGCTTAAACGAAACTACAGTACGTGGTGTAATGGCTGCTTCGACACCTGTTTTCGGATTACGTCCGACTCGCGCATTTTTTTTGCGCAAAGCAAAAGTGCCGAAAGAAGAAATTTTAACATCATTGCCGCCGGCCAGCTCCGCCTTTATTTCTTCTATAATCATATCCAGAACATCACCGGAATCTTTACGAGATAATCCGATTTCTTCATAAATTGCTTCGGTAATGCTCACACGCGTAATAGTTTTCATTTTTCCTTCCCTTTTGTTAAATTATACGATAGTCTAAACATAATACTTCATAGGCAAAAACAAAACTTATTTGAACAAATGATTCACAACTTTTTATTTTTTATGTTTCTATTAAACGAATTTGTTGATTTATACTTATGAAAATCATGTTGTATCAGCTAAAAACTACTGTACGCAGTATATAATATTGTTGTTATACCTCGCTAAGTAGCAGGCGAACGTAGATATCATGCATCGATTCCATCGGGAATCGTCAGACATCATCAAATTAAAATAATAATCGGAAGCTTCCGCGCCCAAATCTCACGGTTTGGAGAATTACCCCTGATATTATGTATTGCATCATAAAAACTGTAACTTTGGTGTTTTTCAAGAAATAATCTAATCAAGTTTACTTTTATCTAAAACTTTCCAAAACCCCATCTCCGAAACATTGATGCTCAGAATAAATATTGAATGTTTTTTATTATATAATCCCAACATAAAAAACAGAACTACCATAAAACCGATGTAAAATTTTTCTTACCACTCATCCTTATCGGCGAGTTCGGCAAATTTTTGTTTCATAGTCGGATTGTTGTGTGTCAGATGTTTAATGGTTAAATCCTGAGCCTTATTGTTTGCCAATCGCAAATTATTATCCGATGCCAGCAATGCTTCTTTGGTTTTTTGCAAATGATCAATGGTCTTATCTATTTCTTCTATTGCCTTATTAAATCTATCACTGGCCAGCTGATAGTTGCGACCGAATTTCTCCTGAAAATCGCTTAATTTTTTTTCAAAATTGGTTATATCTATATTCTGATTACGCAGTTCCAGAGCCTGACGGCGATATTGCGCCGAATTAAGCGATGCGTTGCGCAAAAGCGTTATCAGCGGAATAAAAAACTGTGGCCTTATTACATACATCTTCGGATAGCGATAAGAAACATCAACTATTCCGGAATTATACAACTCACTATTGTTTTCCAATAACGACACCAACACCGCATATTCACATCCTTTTTCATTGCGATCTTTATCAAGTTCCTTAAAAAAATCCTCATTTTTGTGTTTGGCTGCGGTAGTATCCATTTCATTTTTCATCTCAAACATAATTGATAAGAACTCAATTCCGTCCTCGGTTTTATCGCGAAAAATATAATCACCCTTACTGCCGGTTTTAGCATCATTATCTTTCTCAAAATATGCATTCGGAAAAGCCGTCATACGCAAACGGTTAAATTCGATTTCACAATGTTGTTCCAAAGTTTCACCAACCATTTTGGTTGACATCTTGGTTTTTAAGTCCTTATAAAAATCAATTGCCGCATCTTTGGCTTTAAGCTGAGCATTAAAACTTTCCTTTAAATTTTGTTCCTTAAGTAAACTGTCTTTTTCGTTTTCTTTCAGCCGGTTTTCCAATTGCATGATAATTTGTTCTTTTTGCGCTAAAGTTTCTTTTTGTGCATCAACCGCCGCAATCACTGCAATTTGCTTATCTTTTTCATTGACGGCAACCTGAGCTTTAAGTTGTTCAATTTGTTGCACATACTGAGCCACAGATTGAGCTTTTTCCAAATCCTTATCCTTACCGAGAGCACTCAGCTGATTTTTCAGCCGCTCATTTTCCTGTTGCAACTCAATAAGAGAGTGAGCCTTTTCCATTTCAGCCTTTGTCGTTGCCAATTTCAGTGCATCATCCTTTTCGCGCGACAACTGCACCGCACGCTCATGTAATTCTCTATGAAATTCAGCATCACGTACTTGCGCCAAAATCGCTGTATATCCGGACTCGTCAACCTGAAAAACTTCTCCGCATTTCGGACATTTAATTTCGTGCATTATTTCCTCTTCTAGTACAAATAGTTAACAAAACATCTTTATTAAATAAACCAATCAAATTTGCATCATACTCCGAATTCATCAAACCGAATCGTCTTTTTTGCATACACTTTTTTTGACTTAGCGGCAAATATTCAAACACAATATTGTTTCTCTGAGGCTCTTGCCGAATACATAAAAATCAATAGCAATCCTATAAAAACAGATAATTTACGCATATATATATCCTCCTGTCTATAATCTCCGAACCGCGCATTTCATTATAAATATCGTTAGGTCCTAAATTTTCACTCCTACATCCAGAATATTACGACCGTTATCTCGCCGATACACAATATTATCAGTCAACTCTTTTACCAAATATATACCCAAACCGCCGATGTCCATCTCCTCTACTGATTTATTCAAATCCGGTGTCGGACGTTTCTTCGGATTATAAAAAATCCCGTTATCGGCAAAACATATATGATACTCACCATCATTAACGTATGTATACATACGCACCAATCCATGAGTTCTATACGCATATTGAGCAATATTAGAAAAAATTTCTTCGGTTGCAACCATCAATTTCGTTTGCACCGACTGCGGTAATTTATGTTTAATCAAATCACGTTCCACATAATTCAGAACTTTGTCTATATAGATAACATCAGCCTTAACGGTTAGCGCATTTTTCGGCATTGCGCAATACAACATCTCCAACATAGTCATATCATCTGATTGCTCAGCTCCTTGGGTAAAGGCAGCCACATCATCTTGTACCACCGATAACACATCATACGACGATTGCAATTCTGTATTTAAAATTGCAGTCAACCGCTCATTACCATAAAAATCTCCATTGCAATTCTGAGCCTCGTTAACACCGTCTGTATATAAAAACAACCTTTCACCCGCCTTCATCTGCATACGTTCTTCGGTAAAACTTATATTTTCCAACCCGCCCAAAACTATATTTGTTTTGACACTAAGCATCTTATAGCCGTTTTTATCAAAATAATACGGCGGATTGTGGCCGGCATTGACATAGCTCAATTCCCCTGTTTCAATATTAAGTATCGCCATAAACACCGTAACAAACAAATTTGCGCCGCCGTGGCATAACTCATTATTTACTCTGGCAAATACTTCTGAGACAGAAACTCCGGTTTTTGCCGTATTGCGAATAAGAGCTTTGGCATTCATCATATACAAAGCCGCCGGAATCCCCTTACCGGAAACGTCTGCTATTACCACAGCCAAATGCTTATCATCAACAAAGAAAAAGTCATAAAAATCTCCGCCAACCATTTTAGCGGCAGTCATTCTGGCGTAAACTTCCACCTCTCCGTGCATCGGGAACTCTACCGGCAATGCCGACTGTTGAATCTGCTGAGCAATCTCCAACTCGCTTTGTGTCCTTTGTTGCTCACTCGCAGCTTTACGCACCAAATCAATATGTTGCAAAAGATTTTTACGCATCCGATGAAATGCATCATTCATAACTCCGATTTCATCATGCGAAATATTTTCCGGCAATTCGGCCTCAAAATTTCCTCTACCGTATTCCAATGCTACTTTACTTAAATCCAAAAGAGGTTTGACTGACCGACGACAAATAAGATTAATAATCAGCAGCAAAACAATAAGCCAAATCAACATAAACGAGACAATTTTAAGCTGTAAATCGCGTAAAGGTTCTTCAAATTCTTTTTTAGAACAAACAAATCCCACACCCCAACCTAAATCTTTTACCGGAGCGTATAAAACCATAACGGAAGAATCATAAACGGTAGAAACCGGAATTTCTATGCTGCCGGCCTTTTTCTGCTGCAAATCCCGATATGCTTGCTGCAGCATACCTCCTCCCTTACCCTCGGCAATTTTCTGAATTGTTGTTGTATTTTGCAATTTTTCGTTAGGGTGAATAATAAATTGACCTTTCGGCGAGATAACCCAAAATTTACCTATACTGTCTTTTTCAAATTTTGATATATCATTCCGAATGACTTCCAAATTCATGGAAACGGCAACCAATCCGTCAAATTTATCCGAGCCCTGAAATTTAAACGGAATTAAGCAAGTAACCACAGGGGCTTTTTCATCAAAACTCTCAGCTATATACGGCTCGCTCCAAAAAACATTTTCCTCCTTCGGTACAGCCTTAAACCATGGATAAAGTTTATAAAAATCAGTAACTTGTGTTGTTTTAAATTGAAAATTGTCCTCTTCCATGACTGCCGAATACATGGTGCCGACACTTACATCTTCATTTTCAAACACATAAACCCAAGCATGAGCCGCATCCGATTCGTCATGAATTAAAGTTTGCATGGCAGAGTGCAGCAAATGTTTCATCATATTGACATCCGTGCTGGACAATTCTTTTAAGGTGTTTTTAATGGTTAAAGCCGCACTTTCAGTCTCCCAACCGGCTGTTTCCAAATCAGCAACCGCATCCTGTAGAGGTCTGCTGGCCAATCCTTCCATATGAGCTTTTATTATCGGCCTGGAGTGCATAGACAAAAAAGACCATAACCACACCACACCTAAAAACACGCACACAGAAATACTGGCACCTATTCTAAATGTCAGTGATTGCCTTCTGAACCAATTCCGGCTTCTTAAAAACATATTTATTCAATATCCATTATGTTGGTAAATCCGACAATTTCAAAAATTTCTTTTACCGAAGGCTGAACATTTATAAGTTTCATTTTGCCGCCGTTGGCACTCATAACTTTCTGAGCCTGCAAAAAAATACGCAACCCGGCAGAAAACACATAATCCACATCTGCCAAATTATATACCAGTTCTTTTAAATCAGTAAAATCAATTGCTTCCAGCAATTGCGGGGCAGAATTGGTATCAATACGGCCCATAACCGTGCACACTATTTTATCACCGTCTTTTTCTGTTTTATATTCCATTTTTTTACCCTTTCAAAAAACATCATTGCTTAAATTATAGCAAACTGAAACATGAAGTCAAATAAAAATCCTCTATTTTACATTTTTAATATCGGCAACAATTGTTTATAAGGAATACTCCCTTATTTGATAAAACTGCGATTAACACCTTTTTTAAGATGAATACCGCCGATGAAGGCTAAAAATCAGTCAAAAGTATTATTTGATAACTGCACCTGTCTTGAAATACAAACAAGTGATTGTTTATTTAAACTACTCCTCTATTATGCTGATATAATTGGCATAACGTTTGCCGTAATTTTCCCAATACTGTAAAACTCCCTCTTTCATCACTTTATGCTCATAACGTTGCAAACATTTCTCGGTAGGTTTGGCAATAAGCACCCCGTTTTCATAAAGCGTATCGATTCCGATAAGTGCCGTCTGCAAAGGCTCTTGCAGTAACCGCTCATAATTTGCAGTACTAATCTTAAATTTTGCTCCGTCAATTTTATTTTCAGCCTTAATATACGCTGCTACGCTCATCAGGCGTATATATTCGAATATCAAAAGCGGTGAAAATATCTCCAGTTCGGTTTTAGGCGATTCCATTTTTTCAAATCCTTCTTATATTATTGGTTTGACTTTAATGAATTTGGCGATTAATGTCAATGTATCAATTTTATAAAGGAGATAAAAAATGAAAAAATCAAACAAAGTATTTGCAGCATTACTGATTGCGCTCGGTCTGGCCATCGGCGGCTTCTTTCCCGGATATTATTATTACAAAACGCACGCCGATTTCCGCTCGGTTACGGTAAAAGGATTGGCAGAGAAAGATGTTGTGGCGGACATGGGCTTGTGGAACATCCAATTTACAGTCAATAACAATGATTTGAACTTTGCGCAAAAACAAATCGGCAGCCAAGCAAACGAAATTGTACAATTTTTGCAAAAACAGGGATTTACCGATACGGAGATCCACATCGGACGCATTGAGACCAACGATTTAATGGCTAATCCGTACCGCGATAACAATGCGGCGGAAACTTCTCGCTTTATTTTAACTCAAACCATTTCGATTCGTTCGTCCAAAGTTTATGCCATTGCTTCTGCCATGTCACTCAGTAATGAACTGATTGCCAAAGGTATCGTCTTCAGCAACCAATCCGCCAACTATTTCTTTACAAAACTAAACGAGATAAAGCCGGAAATGCTGAAACAGGCAACAGAAAATGCCAGAGAAGCGGCATTGGAATTTGCTCGCAACAGCGGCAGCAAAGTAGGTAAAATCAATAAAGCCAACCAAGGAGTATTTTCTATTCAATCTCGTGATGATGCCAATGCTTATGAGGCATTGCAAATTGAAAAACGCGTACGCGTGGTTTCAACCGTTGAATATTTATTGGAAGACTGATTTTAAACAATTACCTCAACTAAAAGCCGTTTCGGCAGCCGTGGTCTCAACCAGCTGGCAGCCGGCGGCTTTTTATTTCATATAATTAATTGACAGTTAAATAAAAACTTTGTATAGTCGCTGACAAATTGTATAATTTAATAACTATTGCGTATGGATATATTATTTAATTACGGCAACATTATCTTTTGGATAGGTTTGCTCATTGTATTTTTTTTATGCGGATGCGAATTCTTCTTTAATGACATGAATATCGCATTTACCAAATACCGACCTTTTACCTTTGACGGGCATCCGCAGCTGCAGAAAGCATGCCGTGCCTTGTATGTTCTGTCGGTAGCATTGGCATTGTTTGCCAAATCAGGAGCAAATTGGCGTAACTCATCGGATTATTTTACCAATCTGATGGTAGTTCTGCTCATTTATTATGTGGTATGCTATTCTTGCACGATTTGTTTGTTATGGATGCTGAGTGTACTATATAAATTCGTACGGCTGTTTATTGCCGTCGTGTTATATTTATTCCATGACATTATTGCTTGGATTAATGCAAAATAGTCGGCTTTCATCAGCCGACTGTTTTTTTAATGACGCACGATTTCCATTCCCGAATACTCTGCTTCGACAATCCCTCCGATGATAACCGCTACATTGTCAAATCCGGCTTTTTCAAACATTTCCGCCGCCTGCGAAGCACGATTACCGGAAGCACATAAAATATTTATCGTGTCTTCATTATTTAGTCCGTTTTCTTTTATAAATTCAAGAGGTTGAATTTCAGATAATTCACGATGAATATGCGGAATCTTCAATGCCGAACGCTGATATTCCTCCGGCGTTCGCACATCTAATATAAACGATTTTTCAGTCAAACTTATCGGTTTAATAAAGCGCATTTTTTCTCCTTTTTATAAGAAATAATGCGCTTTGAGAAAAATTAAATACCACCTAAAGTTCTTACCAAGAACGGCCGCCGCCTCCGCCGAAACCGCCGCCGGAAAATCCGCCGCCTCCGCTGCTGCTTGAATATGAACTATTGGAAATTCCGCCGTTTTCAACGCTTGGAGCCACAACATTACCGAAATTTCTGGTAAAACCGTCAAAACTACTCATGCGGTATATTCCGCTATCGGCCCATTCCGGCGGTGGAACGGCAATTCCTTCAAATTGCTTAATCCAAACTTTGGAAACTCCCAACACATAGGCATACGGCAATATTTTATAGAAATACTGAGGATTATCAGCTGCCATCTTCTCCAGTCGGTCTTTTTCCGCTACCTCAATAAATTTTTTCAACCCCAACAATTTGCCTTTCATCAGCCGCCCGTTTATATTAGGTTTCATCATTTCATTATAACAAATAATCGATATTAAAGTTCCGAAAACCCCAAACATAACTTGAGAAGTGTTTTGCAAATTAATCAACTCGCTGAACGCGTCATACAGCGGGATTCCAAATGATAACAACAGCAAAACAGCATACAATTTCTGTCCCAATGCCGTATTTGATCTCAACGTTGATATCATTGCCGCCAACACAAAAATTGTTACCGAACTTATAAACAAATGTTCAACCGTAATCCGATATCCGCAAGCACAAAACACCGTCAATGCGATATTTATAAATATAAATACTCCCATTAAACAGCGCATACTAAAACTCATCGGATATGTTTCATAAAAGTGTTCTTTAACCTCATCCTCACCGGCTTGTTTCAACATTTCCTGCCACTCCTGATAAAACAATGAGGAAGATTTCAACGTATCTCCGCTTACTTCTCGATTCAATTTTTGATTGTTCAACGTTTTTAGTAATTTTCTTTCGACTACATTGTAACCTTGATATTTTTTGAAGTCATACAAAGTAAAATTTTTTCCTACATTTTTGATTTTCAAATAACCGTCATTGGCCAATTTGACAATCATTGCTATCAGTCCTTTATCCGTAACTTTTTCGCTCATAATCAATTCGACATCGGTGCAACTGATATCATCCGGTACATTAAATGTAACAACCGGCGTAACATGTTCATCTTTTCCGTATTGATACCATAACAAAAAAGAAAACAACGTACACAACATCAACCCCAGCCAAATCACGTTTACCCACTTACTCTGAACATTAAAAAAATAGTCATCCGGTACTTCCATACGCAGGGTTATACCCTGATGCGGACTTAAAGGACGATGTGTTATTCCGAAAATTTCTCTGTCATTAACCTGATATTCGGCTCCGCTGTCAAAACCGCGTGTACCGTAGCTGCCGATGGAAATCCCTGCTTTATTTGCATCAAAAGGTTTCGGCATCTCAATTCTGAAACGAACCTTATTAATCAGAGCATCCCATTCCGTACCGATAATATTATAATAAAATTCCGACTTTTTATTATAAATTTTATGCAAATATTTGATATTGTAAATCTGCACGCCTTCAACCAACTTATCAGCCGAACCGATTCTGATATCAAGTTCCGACATATTTTTCGATGTAATAAACGGAGCATTGACCTCAACATCATAAATTCTGCTGCCTTGCAAGGGTATTGAGCGAATGATGCCATGCGACGGCTGGGTAAACACAACTTCTATTACCTCACTTACCAAAACCGAATTATCTTCATAAACCGTTAAATCAACATCATAATTATTGATATAAAAGTTCTCCGCATACACTGTTTTGGCAATTAACAACAAACATATAACAGCGATTTTTGCTATGATTTTATTCATTTTTCGGCTTTATCCTTGGTTTCTTCTGCTGTTTTGCATAACGACGAAGAAGTTAATACCGCAGTGATTCCTGACGGAAAGTTACGCATAAAATTACGAATTTTAAAGTTATTGTTTTCCGTCCAGAGCGGCATTGGAATTTCCATATCATCAAACAATTTTATCCATTCGTTATGCATCCCCAAAACATAGGCATACGGCAAAATTTTATAGAAATATGACGGATTATTGTGCATTATTTTTTCCAGCCGACTTTTATCCGCAAATTTTATAAAGTTCTTCAAACCGAATAATTGCCCTCTGTAAACACGCCCGGAAGCATTCGGCTTTGGCATTTGAATATAGCAAACAAATGAAATCATCGTACATCCGATTCCCACAATAATTTGCAAGATATCCTCCTTACACATATCATCGTTGCATCCGAACATCAATAAATAAAATATATAAAACAAAAACACCAAACCGATGATTTTAGCCATTAATCCATGATTTTTGGAGAATAATTTAATCGCAACCGCTATTGAAACAATTATCAAAGCTGCTAACAATAAATATTCTTCCGAAAACAAATAGTTGCGAACGGCAAATAAAGTAAGCAACACATTTCCGATTAAGCAGGCAAGCATCAATATTCTTCTGAAAAACTGCACTTCCGATTTTTTCTGAAAACGCTTCGTTATCTCCGGTTTTTCTGCCTTATCGCATATTTGCGCCCAACCGTTGCAGAATTTGTTTGATGCTTTCAAATCCGAACTTTCAGCAACATCTTTGTCTTCAAACAAGGTCTGCATTGTTTTTTTCATAAAATAATTTTTGCCGGTATAATTTTTTTGCTTTTTTAGCGTAAAATTTTTACCGACGGTATCTATAGTCAAATAACCGCGATTAGCCAAAGAAATAATCATTGCAATCAACCCTTTTTCAGTCAGTACACCGTCATGCAACAGTTCGGCTTCGCCTACGCTTATGCCTCGCGGCGGATTATGTGATATAATGGTCGGAATATGATCATCTTGAGCATACATACACCACATTAAAAACGAAATCAGTGTCAGCAACAACAATCCTATCCATACCGCAGTAGCATAATGTTTACCATTGGCAACAAAAAAATCGGCAGGAACATTTATTTTAATGCGGAAACTTTGCTGCGACTGTAAACCACCCGCGGTTGTACGTCCGATAATTCTATCTTCTTTCATTATATATTCAGCGCCGTCTTCGGCATTTTTTATTTCATTACCATCAATATACAAATGTACCGAATCCTGTCTGACATTTTCCGGCAACTGCAGTTTAAAGCGAACTTGCTGCACCGGCACTTTCCACTCCGGTTTGATTATCTGAAAATCAAAATTGTTTTCATCACTGAACAATTGGTGATTATAGCTGACCTTATATTGAATAATTTTTGATTTTTGTAAAGCCTCTTCGGTTTGTATCTTCAGCCGCAACTTGCCTAATCTGTTGTTTTCTTTATACGGAACAGATACTCGTACATCGGAAATACGCCCATGTATTTTCGGAATAATATGCGGAATTTCTTTAATGTCCGGATTATTAACCCGCAAAGTAATTATTTCTTGAATATTAACATTACGTTCCGTATCAACGGTTAGAAAAACATCATAATTTTGAATATAAAAATCATACTTTGTATATAAATCAAATTTTTCCGTATTCTGAGCATACGCCGGCATAACCGTAGTTGTCAATAAAATCCAGATAATTGATAAAATACCGTTCAAAACTCGTTTCATTATTTTCATCCCTCAATTATAATATTTTCGCGCTGCTGAGATGTTATTTCAAACAATGCGGCATGTTTCATACCAAATATTTTGCCGATAACAGATGTCGGAAATAAATCAAGAAAGGTATTATATTCCCTCACCGTTCCGTTATAATATTTACGCGCATCGGCGATTTCATCTTCAACCGAGCTCATTTGCTCCATCAATTGTACATAATTCTGATTTGCTTTCAACTCCGGATAATTCTCTACAACAGCAATAATTTGCGGTAAAACTTTTCCAATTTGTAAATTTGTATTGATTTTTTCCGCGTCGGATAAGTCATTATACCCGCGTGTCCGCAATTCAGCCAAATCGGTCAGCAGATTTTTTTCATGCACTGTATAGTTCTTAACTGTTTCAATCAAATTCGGAATCAAATCCCAACGTTTTTTCAAATATACATCCATTGTCGAAAAAGCTTCTTGTACATAATTTCGATAGCTTACTCCACGGTTATACCCTAAAACAACCAAAACAGCCGCAATTCCGCCGGTAATAAAAATATATAGAAACATGATTATCACTCCTCTCACAATGCGTTAATTTTACTCGAAAATGCGTCAACTTGCAAGATTTACTTTAATAAATTCACTAAATTTATTAACTTTAAATACAAAAAAACACTGCATAATTAATGCAGTGCCTTATTTTTAACATGCAATATTATTCATCATCGTCATCATGCGGAATGATATCCGGTAAAGCCCCTATTGCCTGTTTACGTTTCAACTTATTTACAAATTTAATTGAACGTTGCGCATCCCATTTACGTTTACCCTCTTCACTCTGATAAATAACCTTATAAACTTCGATTGCCTGATCGAACTCCGACAATTTAGTTAAACACGAAGCCAAGCCGTCATACAGTTTATGCGTATAACGACCATTAACCACCGCCTGAGCTTTTTTATAACACTTCAAAGCATCCTTAAATTTGAACATTTTTTGATATACATAGCCGATGCTTATCCAAGCTTGTAAATCAGAACTGTTGATATTCAAAATTTTAGTAAAACACTTCAAAGCCGAGTCGTTATCGCCCATCAGCTGGTAGGTAACACCTATACCATTCCACGCTTTAGTATTATACTTATCTCCGGATAAAACCTTCTTAAAGAAAGAGATTGAACGATCATACTGTTTAAGCTTTTGTAGCGTAACCGCAATACTGAGCAAAGTCTGAGGGTGCTTATTATCAATTTTCATTGCTTCTTCAAGCACATCCAATGCTTCTTTATAAGAAAACATATGCTGCAAAGCAATTGCCTTGCCGTTCAAGGCCTCCAAAGATGTTCTATCATTAGCAAATGCTTCATCAAAGCAAGTTATAGCCTCTTTATACAAACCGCGCATACTTAAAGTAACACCTTTATTGTTTAAGACTTCGACAGATTTCGGATTAATTTCCAGAGCCTTATCAAAACAAGCCACCGCATCGGTATATTTACTCATTTTCTGATAAGCAAAACCCTGTGAATTCAGAGCTTTCCATGCCCGCGGATTTTCCGAAATGACCTCGGAAAAACGTTCTATTGCCTCTTCGTATTGGCCGGCATCCAATAGTTCCTGACCTCTTTTATACGATGTATTTTCATTTAATTTTACCATTTTAACCTCTTTCCTTACAGAATAATTAGATACAGCAATATCACATAAAGATTGTTATGTCAAGTTTTTTATAATGCCGATAACTGTTTGAAAATAGGAACATCTGTTCTAACTTCTATATATCCGCATAAAAATTTTAGACAATTCTGCCGTATAATCTCTCGCTGTTGCCGAAAATGTTGTTGATAATTTACGACAAATCCTTCTGATCCTGTATCAAACACGGCTTTTTGTGATGCATATTGTGCTGCATACACACCATCTCGGGGTGCAACTTCCTCCAACACATCAAATATATTTATACAGCAAACCTGATGTTTTTTCGATAATATTGCTATTTTATGAAATTTATCGTTATCAAAATGGCTGAAATCGCTCAAAATAAAAACCGTACCCTGACCTTTTTGGTGAAACTGTAACATATTAAGCGCCTGACTTATATCGCTTGCATGTTGTTCTATGAGAATATCATGCGTCTTTTGAGATATTTGCTTAAATATATTCATTAGATTATTAATATTATTCTGCGGTTTAAAAAATGTTGTATCTTTACCATCAAACAGTAACAAACCGAATCGATCTTTATGTTGCAAAGTCAACCATCCGATTAAAGCCGCGGTTTTGGCTGCTGTAACCGATTTAAGTTCATTGCGTGTTCCGAAAACCATTGAAGCGGATAAATCTAATACAACGATAATTTCACGATCTTTTTCTTCATTGAACACCTTGGTATACGGTTCAGATTTGCGTGCCGTTACCCGCCAATCAATATCTCTTACATCATCTCCGAATATATATGCCCGCACTTCCTCAAATTCCATACCGCGTCCACGAAATGCCGATTTTGCGTTTCCGGTGCGATTGGAAGTTATTTTATTTTGACGATACAACAAATAAGGCAGGTACTGCTGTTGAGCAATCAGCTCTTCCATCGTAACTGCCAGCCCTTTATTTTCATCAGGTTGCGAAGGTGTTTTTTTTATTAATCCGAACATTCATTCATCCTACGGCAACGGCACCAATTTCAACAAACGAGCAATAACATCATCAGCGCTCACGCCGTTGGCTTGTGCTTCAAAACTCAAAATAATACGATGCCGCAGCACATCAAACACCAATGCGTGAATATCCTCCGGTGTTACATAATCACGTCCGGCCAACCAAGCATGAATCTTAGCACACTTATCCAAAGCAATTGTAGCACGCGGACTAGCCCCGTAAGCAAGAGTATTCTTCAAACCGGCATCATATTTTTCCGGATGCCTGGTTGCCATTACCAACTGCACCAAATATTCTTCCATAGCATTACTGAATTGCAAGCTAAATGCTTCACGTCTCGCTTCAAATATATCTTTCATACTTATGGAACAGTTACATTGTTGTTCCTTATTGTCAAGCGCCTGCATCTCTTCATTGCGAACAATGTTCAGAATTCGGCGTTCCGCATCAATATTCGGCTGATCAATCCGAATATACATCAAAAAGCGGTCCAATTGCGCTTCCGGCAAATTATATGTCCCTTCATGTTCTATCGGATTCTGTGTCGCCATCACCATAAACAGTCGAGGTAATTTATATTGCTTTCCGCCGATACTGACTTGTCGTTCGGCCATTGCCTCCAGCAATGCGGCTTGCACCTTTGCCGGAGCACGGTTAATTTCATCGGCCAAAACCATATTGGCAAAAATCGGTCCGGAACGAAACTCGAAATGTCCGGTCGAGGCGACATAAATCTCACTGCCTGTGATATCCGACGGCAATAAATCCGGTGTAAACTGAATTCGATTAAATGTACCTTCAATACAATCCGATAATTTTTTAATTGTCTTGGTTTTAGCCAATCCCGGAGCTCCCTCCACCAATGCATGTCCATCGGCCAGCATAGTAATAATCAGCTTTGTAAGCAATTCTTCCTGTCCGATAATATTTTGTTGCATATATTGTTTTAACGCAATAATTTTTTCTCTTATTTCAGACATATTCATCCTTTCAAAAACTTGTTTGTAAAACACAAAAACGCATTGCATTGAAGCGATAATATTATAAATGTATATATAATTTATAAACAACTTAAAAACAAGCAAAATTTTAAAGAAGACGATTAATGTCTGACAATATTTTTGATTTGGATGATGACAATACCGCTCCGAAAATTTATGACAATGTCGGAGCGTTAAGGCGTGCTTTGCCGTGGTTGGATGAGCTTAATCCTGAGCAGAAACAGGCAGTAGAAACCACCGAAGGACCATTATTGGTTCTTTCCGGTGCAGGTACAGGGAAAACCAAAGTTTTGACCACAAGATTGGCTTATATCTTATCCACTTTGCCGGTACAGCCGTGGAATTGCTTGGTTGTAACTTTTACCAACCGCGCTGCCAACGAAATGAAAGAGAGAGTACAAACTCTCATCGGTGATATGGCAAATTCCGTATGGCTCGGTACCTTCCATCGTATCTGCGTCAAAATTTTACGCAATCATGCCGAACTCGTCGGTCTGCATTCAAACTTCACCATTTTAGGAGAAGATGATCAGAAACGCTTGATTAAACATATTTTGGAAACCGAAGGATTAGATGAAAAAAAATACACGCCGCAAAGCTTTATGGAAAGCATCTCTCGTTTAAAAGATAAAGGTATAACGGTGGAAAAAGCTGCCTTAAATTTTCGCTCTACCGTATTGCTGACGATATATAAAAAATATCAAAAACGCTTGCTCGAACTGAATTGCGTTGATTTCGGCGACATTTTGCTCTATACGCTAACCTTGCTGATGAGTAATCCCGATGTTTTGCAAATATATCAAGATAAGTTCAAATATATCATGGTTGATGAGTACCAAGACACCAATGTTACGCAATATCTTTTCCTTAGATTGCTGTCGCAAAAATCACATAATTTATGCTGTGTAGGTGATGATGACCAATCCATATATTCATGGCGCGGTGCCGAAATTGAAAATATTATGCGCTTTCAAAAAGATTTTGTTGATGCCAAAGTAATTCGCCTCGAACGGAATTATCGTTCTACCGCAAACATACTGAGCGCCGCGTCTGCTCTCATTTCGCATAATTCCACACGCCTCGGTAAAACTTTAAAAGTAGCGGAAAACAGTCCGGCAACCAAACACACCAACGAACGCATCAAAGTATTGAGCCTTTATAACGGAGCAGAAGAAGCCAAATGGATTGCCGATGAAATTGAAACTCTGCATCGCAACGGTACTCTGTATTCCGATATGGCAGTGTTGGTAAGAACGGCTTTTCAGACCCGAGAATTTGAAGAAAAATTTATTTCCGAAGCAATTCCTTATCAGGTTATCGGCGGTCCTAAATTTTATGAGCGTGCGGAAATTCGTGATATTCTGGCATATTTTCGCGTTATAGTTCAGCCTAACGATGATTTGGCCTTTGAACGTATAATAAATAAGCCGGCACGTGGTATCGGAGCCAAAACCATCGAAAAATTACAACAAACCGCACGCAGCACTCAAACCTCTATGTATAATGCCATACAAACATTGCTTGCAACAGGCGCTCTAAGTGGCAAAGCCAAAAGCAATTTGGAAGATTTGATGCAAAAATTTACCGAATGGAGACGTATTGTCAGTCTGGTAGATCCGGCAGATTTGGCTGAAGATGTCATTAACGATTCCGGATATATGGATATGCTCAAAAACAATTCTTCAGCCGAATCCGAAGGACGTATCGAGAACTTACGTGAATTAATAAATGTTATGACCGACACGGAAAATTATCCGACGATGTCCGAGTTTTTGGAACACGTCAGTTTGGTTATGGATAATGACAGTAATCTTGATACCAATAAAGTTATGCTTATTACACTTCACTCTGCCAAAGGATTGGAATTTGAAACGGTATTTCTGCCGGGATGGGAAGAAGAACTGTTTCCGCATAAAAAGAGCCTTGATGAAGGCGGACCGGATTCTTTAGAAGAGGAACGCCGTTTGGCCTATGTGGCAATTACCAGAGCCAAACATCGACTTTACATAACCACCACCATAAATCGTCGCGTGTACGGAGAATGGCGCAATAATGTGCCATCTCGTTTCTTAAATGAAATTCCGCCATCATGTTTACAAATGAGCAATCAGATCAATAATTGCTTTAATGGCAGCGGAGAACGTTACGGCAACAATAAATCTTACGGTGATTATGATAACTACGGCAGCTATGGAAAATCCGGTTACACTAAAAAGAAAACATATAAACCTGCCTTTTCCACCAAACCCAGTTATCAGAGCTACAGCTCCGATGAAGAAGGACATGACTATTCTTATGAGCCGGTTGAAACAACCTCGTACAGCACATATTCAGCAAAAAAATCATCTTCGCAATATATCGGAATCCGCGTTTATCATGAAACTTTCGGTTACGGTAAAATAGTTAGAGTATCAGGAAAGATGTGTGAAGTTGATTTTGATAATTTCGGCTGTAAAAAAATTATGGGTAACTATCTGACGAAAGCATAAATTAACGTAATAAAAATCATAAAATAAAACGCCGCAAGCAACAATCTCACGGCGTTTTGATTGAATATTGCAATTAATACTCCATAAAGATTTCAACTCGGCGATTTAAAGCCTCACCTCTGGCATCTGTTTCAATTGCAACCGGCTGATAATCAGAATAAGCCGCCCCTGTCATCATCTGCGGATTAACACCCATCCCGGCCAAAGTGTTAGCTACTTTCAACACTCTGCGTGAGGATATATCCATATTAATTGCATCTTTTCTGTTCAAAGCATGAATATTAACCTTATGCGACGCATGTCCGGCGATTTTGACAATTGCATTATTGGAACGCGCTATCTGTGCAATCCGCCCAAGTTGAGCAATTTCTGCCGGATTTAAATAATCGGAACCATCCGCAAAATAAATAACTCCGGCTGCATATACATGTCTTGCCGCAACCGGTTGCACAACTTGAGCCACACAAGGCTGCTGTACCGGAACCAACACCTCTCGATGCCGATTGCATTCCGGTCCCTCAAACAAAGAACCGCGACAACAACAACCACCCAAAAATAAAACCAATGCTGCAGATAAAATTTTTCTCATTATCTTTTCCTTTCTCTATGCACTCCATGGTATCTAAGATAAAAAAATTATACAAAACAGACAAGTGATAATTTAATTTGTCCACAGATATTATCTGTTTTATTCGGTAACACCGCCATTGATAGTTACAACCAACAATGCCAAAAAAAATATCATAGCAAACCCTGCTTTTAATGATACGGTATCGGCAATTTTATAATTTCTGTTCAACAGATACACAAAAATCGGAGAAGTCAGCAACAATGCCGTAACATATCCCGGATTTGGGGCAATTCGTAAAGCCATTGTTTTAGCGATAATCAACACCGAACTGCAAGCAATCAACAAACCGCCGATACGTCGCATTTTAGGCGATACAATCAGCTTAACATCTTTTTGTGAAAAATTTTTCACGGTACACCGATACCAAAACAAATTATATAACCCGCTGACAAATGTAGATACCGTTAAATAATACGTAAGTCCCTGCCCCAACGAATGCGCCTGAACGGCAATATATTTAGTTATTATACTCATGGCAGCCAAAGAAAAAACAGCAGGCAGAGTATATATGGCTGCAGCCCTCGAAACATAACTATCCAACATCTGCCAATAGCAATAGCAAAAACCGGATAATATCAATATCAACGTAATTAACAAATTGCCTTGTTGCATTAATTCCATAAATTTATTCGGAGTCAGCATCCACCAGCCAAAAGTCGTTAAAAGAACCGTTACCGCCATAAAACGTGATGTCGGACCGGCTCCGAATTTCAGAGACGCAAAAAATATATGTGAATCATAAATACCTATGCAAAGTCCCTGAGTAATCAGCAGCATCCAATATTTTGCCTCATGTGGTACGGGATATAGTAAAATACACGGTAAAAATACCACACAAATACCGAAACCGCGCCATATTCCCAAAACATATCCGTTAATTTTAAAATGCTGATTGAACAGCAAATATATAGCCGTAAAAAATCCGTAAATAAAACTGTTTACTACCCATAACATATACTCTATCGTAATTATCATTAACTTTTTTTCAAGATTAGCGCATGGAAAAAAGGGATCTGTCGGCTTAGTAATAGTTTTCCAAAAGAGAAGTTACAT
>CACWUA010000007.1:0-2522 GCA_902763905.1 uncultured Pseudomonadota bacterium
GTATTTTTTCTTAATATCGGCATAATGTTTGCGCCCCTGTTCAACCCGTTGTTTATTGACTAAGCGATTAACGTAAGTACAGGTTGTAAGCACAAATTCGGCCTGTTTTTTATCCTGCTTAACCACATCCGGCGCTTTATGATAATAATTTTTGCCTTTATAAGCCTTGTCCAGAGTTTTTTGCGAAATCCCTTTAGCCAGCATTTCCCGTTGCAGATTTTGTATGTATGTATTCCATTCTTCCGGAGGTTGCGTTGTATCTTGCGGTGTCGCCGCACAAGCCGGTGTACTTATAATTGCGCAAAACAAAACAAAAACGTAAAATATGTGGTAAAAAGTTTTTCTCATAAGCTCCTCTTTTATTTCTAAGCGATCATTTTAAGGCAAATAAATTTTAAAGCTATTAAAACCACATAATTATCCCCTGTTATATTGCGCACAGGGGATAAAATTTTTGTTTTGTGAAAATCAGTTATAAATTATTTTGCAATGTATCGGCCATAATTTTATTGGCAAGCGAATCTTTAAACATACTTGATGAACCATCAACCGTGTCTTTTTCGGCACTGTCGGTTGATAAGATATTCTCCTTAACCGATTTTGCCGTCTTGTTTTCCGGTATAGTTTTTTTGATGGTTTTAGTTTTTGGTAATATAAGCTTGGCCGCGTGTTTACCAATATGTTTATTCAGATTTTCATTACCGACAACCACTACATTATATCCGTCCAAAAACAGTCCGCAAGCGCCGTCTTTCGCCAAAATTGCATTATTGGCATCAACCTGCACATAACATTCTTCGGTATTATCATTCAGATACGCACGCCGTGTCTTAAGCTGCGATGTGTCTTCCTTATATTCACTTTCGACAACACCGCGCGTTGTCACCCACCTGTCTTTTAAGCGATGGCCCTCGCCGTCATATATCGGAATATCCACTTGTGAAAGCGTAACTTTGGCGCCGTAATAATCCTTTGTTTCCACCGGAGTCGGATCCAACAAACCTTCTCGTACATCTTCTTTATAATTGCCTTTATACGCCTTGCCGCAACCGGTCGGCAACATCATCATTGTTGCAAACATTACCGAGCCGAACGCTTGTTTGAAATGTTTTTCCTTAAATGTCATTTTTAACCTCTTTTCCATATTGTCTAAAATATAACACACTCTCCCGATTTTGTCAATATTATTTTCAAAAATATTGTATAAGCCCGCAAAAATAATTGCATCATAATTTATAACGGTTAATATACAAGGTCATAAAAAGGATTGATAATATGCTTAATATTCTATGGACTTCGTTTTTCTTAATCAGTTTTATTGCTGCCGCCGTGCAGAGTTTTTGGTTTGGCAACAGCGGTATTTGGAGTGAAATCAGTAATCAGCTTTTTGCCGCTGCCACCAACGCTTTTCAACTTTCGCTTAATCTGACCGGTATGCTTTGCCTATGGTTGGGATTGTTAAAAATCGCCGAAAAATCAGGTTTAACCGAATTGTTGGCTAAGGCTCTGCGTCCGTTGTTTAAGGTAATTATGCCGGAAGTACCGACTGACAGTCCGGCCATCGGCTCGATTGTGATGAATATGGCCGCCAATATTTTGGGGTTGGATAATGCCGCCACCCCGATGGGACTGAAGGCTATGGAACAGTTGCAAACACACAACAAAAAGAAGGATACCGCCTCAAACGCCGAAATTATGTTTATTGTCATCAATGCCTCGGCAATTACGGTATTGCCGATTTCAATTTTGATGTATCGGCATTTGCAAGGCTCGGCCAATCCGAGCGCGGTATTTGTACCGATTCTGCTGGCAACCTCCTGCTCTACCGTTGCCGGATTTTTGGCGGTCGCCTTTACGCAAAAGCTTAAAATTTTTAACCGCACGGTATTGGCTTATTTAGTCGGGTTGATGGCGCTTGTAGGCGGCATGTGTGCTTATTTTTATCATTTATCGCCCGAAACTCGATTGCAATATTCGGAAACTTGCGGTAATGCTTTAATTTTATTCTTTATCTTCTTGTTTTTGCTTGTTGGTTTTATAAAAAAACTCAATCTTTATGAGACATTTATTGAAGGGGCCAAAGAAGGTTTCCAAATTGCCGTGCAAATTATCCCTTATCTGGTGGCAATGCTGACGGCGATTGCCGTTTTGCGCTACTCCGGCGTATTGAATGGCATTGTTTGGTGCTTTAGCCAATTCTTTGAATTCATCGGGGTTGATACCGGCTTTATTCCGGCCTTGCCGACCGCATTGATGAAACCGCTCTCCGGTAACGGCGCCCGCGCCATGATGCTTGAAACCATGCAAAATTACGGTGCCGACAGTTTTCCGGCGTTTGTATCCTCGGTAATGCAAGGCTCAACCGAAACCACATTATATGTAATTGCCCTCTATTTCGGTGCGGTAAAAATCGCCAAAACCCGACACGCTGTGCCGTGCGCTTTGTTTGCCGACCTTATAGGAATTACAGCGGCGATTGTATTTTCTTATCTGTTTTATGAGGGATAAACCATGAAAGTTTT
>CACWUA010000007.1:2532-36590 GCA_902763905.1 uncultured Pseudomonadota bacterium
AGACCGATACGAGTGCACAAGCCGATTATTTAGCCAAGAAAGTCGCCAATTTTCGCATTTTTACCGATGAAAATGATAAAATGAATTTATCACTATCCGATGTTGGCGGTGAGATTCTGGCCGTGTCGCAATTTACGTTGGCTGCAGATTTGAGCCGCGGCAACCGACCGGGGTTTGATACGGCCGCCGCACCGCAAGAGGCCGAACCTCTGTATGAGTACTTTGTGCAAAAACTGCGCGAATATAATATTCCCGTACAAACCGGAATTTTTCAGGCAGATATGAAAGTCGCCCTTATCAACGACGGCCCTTGCACTTTTATTTTGCAAAAATAATTGACTTTAAATTACTTGTCTCCATAAGTTAAAATTTTTATTTTCTAAAATTGCGGCATTAGCCGAAACGGTTGACGGTACAGCTGCATGATTTGCCGATTTATGGCTGAATATTATAAAAAACACGTTGTAATAAATATAAGTTTCGGTCTTATATTTAGTTGCGCTCCATAGCGTCTGTTTTCTCAATAAATTTTACGAATCGAGATAAATTGCGTTTTTTATTTATATTCAATTAGTTACTAACCCAATTATTTGCATAATATATAAATCAAATAAATAATTTAAATAATTTTCTCAGTTTTTCTTAAATGCTTTGATTTATATTTACTTTGTAAATTCAACACATTATCAATCATTTGTCAGTAATTTCGTAATTTTATGGTTGATTCTCGATTGATAAGTTGTATCTATAACCGTGTTAAGAGTATTTATTACATATTATTCGTAATAGAATATATATTGTTTTATATACTTTTAACGCGAGTTTAATCAATAAAAGTTTTAGAATAAACAAGTTATTGATTATATTGGGTTTAACTTTTGAACTTTGAGGACATTTTAGATGAACTTGAATTTCAAACTTTTAAAGGAGAAGAACTATGTATACAGGAAACGTAAAGTGGTTTAATACTCGTAAAGGTTATGGATTTATCGAGCCGTCTGATGGCGGTAAAGATATATTCGTACACATTACCAAACTCGAAGAAAAGGGTATTCGCCGCTTGTACGAAGGTCAGCGGGTAAGTTATGAGCCATACGATGACCGCGGACGTATCGCCGCCGGCAATATCGTATTGCTCTGATTGAACTGACTTTGTATTTTCGGAGTTTCTTCTCCGGAATATTTATCTGGAACTACCAATCACCGCCGATGGCTTTATGCCTCCGGCGGTGATTGCTTTATACATCTTTTTATTTTTAAATTTTCACAAAAACCACTTGACATTTTGTACAAAAAATATAGAATCAGTGTAGTTTTATCATTATTGTATCACCAAAATTTTTTAGAGTATGATTTTGAACTATGTGACTTGTTCCGGAACCAATGAGTTTACCGACATTAGAGAGCTTATTGATTTAATGCAAGAGTATCCACTCGGTGAGATTGCCGTACAGGTATCCGAAAAACAATCACCTGCCGGCGGTGCACGGATTGAATGGGTACGGGAACTTTCGGCCTATCTGAAAGATAACGGTCTTAGCATTAATGCCGCTTTGCATATTAATCGCAGGTGGGTGGAAGAACTATGTCGCGGTATTGTGGTACCGGAGTTACAAGAGCTTATCGACCTGCAAGATGTTGATGGGCTGCCATTATTCAGGCGCTTGCAGCTTAATTTCAAACTCGGCCGCGATGATGTTCATGCCGACTGTGACGAAACACTGATCATGCTGCAGCATCAAATTAAGCGCCGTTTCATTCTTTCATACAATGAAAGCAATGAGCGTCTGATTCGTCAGCTTTATCTCTTGGGACTGCGTTTTGATTGTCTGTTTGATGCGTCTTTTGGTGCCGGTGTTTTACCGGATACCCGCAGAGCTCCGGTATTTAGCGATATTCTGCAAGGTTACGCCGGTGGAATTACGCCGGACAATGTTCGCATTGAGCTTGATAAGATTGCCAATGCCGTTACCAATGCTGCATTCCTCGGCAATATCTATATTGATGCCCAGAAGGGATTGGAAGATGAACAAACGCATCTCTCGCTTGAAAAGTGCCGTCGTTACCTATTTAACGCTACGTACTGGTATAAGCAGTATCGCTATGTCAGAAGTTATTAACAGTTGAACCCAAAAACGTCAAAAGATGATGGAATTTATTCAAAGATGTGAGTTTCTGTGCTATTTATTTTTGGCACTTTCGACTATTTGTTTTTTAGTCGTGTTTTTTTCCAGTTGGTATGGAAGCGAACGTCCGCGCCGTTTCTGGCTTGCACGTCTGACTTACAAGGAAGACAAAGAAATGCAAAGTTTTGTCCGCGTTGCGTGGTTGTTGGCATTAATCTCTGGTCTGATCAGCTCGTTCTGCCTGATGCTGTGTATGAATCTTGAGGGCTTCTGGCTGTGTTTGGCACAAACTCTCTATTGGTTTGTTGCGGCGTGGATCCTTGCTAAAGTCATTTTGGCGGCCATTATTGCGTTTCAGTACATCGGTTATGCCGTTATCCGACTTAAAAATTGGATATTGCACGACAAACCGCTGTTTCCGAAATACGAAAAGATATCAGCACGTCACTAAAGATAAAACCGTCGGTTTAATTACCGGCGGTTTTGCTTTTTTAAATCAATATATTTATATTGCCACCGACCACAAGCCGTGCAAATTACAATATTCATAAACCTTCAGCAGTTTATCGCCGTCGGCCACATAAAAATCCGCAGCAGGCTTTTCTTCCGGTTGTAAATATTTAATCTGTACGCCGTTTTGAGTTTCCAACGCAATCCATTGAATAAAGTGCGCTGCAATCATCGGATGGTCAACACTGCCGATGTTGACGTGAATTTTGTTCCCCTCACGACTCCAAACCGGCACATGCTTTTCCGTCGCGGCATCAACGGTATTTTCGGTTAAACGCTCCATTTCTTCGCCGCAACAAATCATCGGCACACCTGATTTATACATCATCATAACCAGATTGCCACAGTGTTTACATTTATAAAATTCCATTAATTTTCTCCTTCTGACTGTTGTTTATTATTTTTAGCGCAATAACCGTTTTGCTGCATATAATACATCAATGCGATATCAGCATCCCGCACTTCTTTTGAAGGCTCGGCATCAATATCTTCCGGTTCTTTATTGGCGGCTATAATATCGGCAAAATACGGCAGCAATTCGGCAACAACCTCAGGTGATAAAATACAGGTATAGCCGTAATCGGCTGTACTTCCCTCCAATTCCATATCCAACTCATTTTCCAAATATATCATACAAAGATTATTTTTATACTCAGCGCTTAATCCCCTTGTAGCCACCGCATCAGCAAGATTTTCATGCTCTTTCAAGCCTAAATATTCTTGTTGGTTGGCACAGGCATTAAGTGCATAAATCAAGCCGTTGTACACGTATTTCGGAAAATATTTATAATCAGCAATATCTTTATTTCTCAGCAATATTTCCAAATCATCAAAACTGTGAATATTTGCCAATAATGAAGTCGGTACGTTCAAATAATAGTTGCCGTATTTAATAAGGCATTTTTCGTTTTGCATTCCGATAATCTCAAGAGTTATACCGTCTTTGGTTTGATTATCCTGACGACATACCAATAAAGAATCCATAAATTCCGGTTCAAACACCTCAACTTGAATTTCGACTTCTTCTTCGGCTGAGGATATATCTGCCTCACTTTCTTTAGGTTCTGCCTTTGCATCATTGTTAATAACAGGATTTTGTGCAGATTGAAGTGTATCTGATGGCTGAGGTGTGGAATCATCCGTTTTGTTTCCGAGCTCTGCCGATAAATTCTCCTGATTTTCTATATTTGTCTCGTTTTTTGCCGCAATTTCGGCTTCATTATCTTCAACTTCTATTCCTTTCAGCATTTCTGCCAAATCTGCCTCTTGTGCAACAGCCGGAACAGTATATCCGCAAATACTCAAAAACAAAATTCCCCACAAATTTACAGTATATCGACGCATTTTAACCTCCGCTTATAATCAAACCTCATTGAGTATAGTCGAAGTAATTATAAAAATAAAACATTTTTATTGATTTATGCATAAAAAGAAAGGAGATGTCGCTAATGACACCCCTCTCCCCCGCCTTATCGAATTTGCTGCAACGGTAAAAAAATAATACACAACGTTGTCTCAATATTCAACAAAGGCCTGACACGCAGCATATCCGGTAAAATAATTATTCAATTATTTAATCTGTTACGATGCTTTTTGTGCCGATTCTTATACAGTTGTTTAGAATTTAATTGCTTAAAGAACATCACAATCTGTTAAGAACACCAAAGATATATTTCAATAAATTCCAATTTCAATCATAACCAAACCAAAGAATATATTTTGCTTGCATGATTGTGGCGGATATGGTATATTTCAGTCTGCTGAAAGGAAAGAAATGTCGGTTGCCTACAAAGAAACCATCAAAAATGAAAAATTCGGATATAAAGAAATAGTCCGACAATATGATAATGGCGACATTGAGGAACTTTATACCGAATATGACCAACGGCATCAGCAAGATAAAATACTTCATCGCACCATCAAACACCCTGACGGTTCTGCTGAAAGCTATAATCAATGGAATCAACTGGAACATCGGACTTTGAGTGACGGCACCTCACTCGATTATAATAATGGTATTTTACATACCAAATGTTTATCCGACGGCACAAAAGAAGAATATTTCGACAACGGGCAGATTTCTTTATATAAAAATTCCGACGGATCATTGATAATGAGCTATTATAAAAATGGCGAAAAGTCTATGACAGCAGACTATAAAAACAAACATTTTATCGCCTACTCCGCCGATGGCGAAATCAAATTTAACTTAACGCCGGAGCAATCATATATCAATACCCGATACTATCCCGTCATCAAACTAGGGATCAAAGACCGTAATCATGAAAACCATTGGCAGGAAAATGCCGTACTTAATCCGAATAAAAAGACCATACTGTTTTTCGGCGGAAGCGGCACCTATGACGGAAAGGCAGCCAACGGTTATCTTAACTCGGTGATTGATATTTTCGGTATGTCCGGCACACAAATTGCCGACACACAACTTGTATCCGCTTATCGTTCTATAAAACACGAAACACTGGGACACTATATATCTTTGACCGACAACGGATTTGATATAAAAGAATATAAAAAACAAACCTATAAAAAAGAAATTCTATCAAAACTTATGCCGTTTATGGCACAGCAATACAACGGTGCTTGGGAGCGTATTCCGCCGCAGCGGTTGTACGCTAATTTCCGCAATCTGATGCTGATAAGTCATTGCTACGGAACCAAAGATATTTATAATGTCGCCGATATTTTGCGGCAAACATTGAACAAACTCGGATATAGCACAGATATACAAAAACATGCTTTAAGTCAGATAATTTGCATTACCAATAACACACAGCACGATTTTAGCACTAAAACGGGTTTTACCGCCTATCATCGTTATTCGGTATTTGACGGACAATGGAAAAAGCAATACAACAAGCAATATTCCGACAATTATCCGGTGTTTTTGGAAGATTATCCGGCATTTCATCAATATAAAAAATCCAAAACCGCTTTCATTAACTTAAATAAAAAAGAAATGTTGCTGGTCTTTAACAAGGTTCTGCATTATCAATGCGGCAAAGATGAGCATAACTCCGCCTTTTGGACTGTTGATAGAAAGCTGTTAACCTCGGCCGGCAAGATGCAGGCTGAGCTCATTAAAAGTATCGGTCAGCATTGGTTTGACGACAACAACGAAATCACGAGTGCCGCCGATTTTATGAAACAAAGCACGCAAAACCTGAAACTGCGTCAACAAATCTCCGCTGCTTTCATCAACGGGCGTAAGTTACAAAAAGATAAAATCAATCCGCTGCATAATCACTCGATTTTAAGCTCTGCCTACCAAAAATTCAAAAGCATGGGATTTTCTCCGGAAAAACACGGCGTCTGGAAACTGCTGTCCGAACAGGCAAAAAAAGATACTCCGCAAGAAAGATGTGCGGGATTATATATGGATGTGCTGCTTAACCTTAAGGCGCGCAACTAACCTTTATATTCTGATTTGAGTTTTGACCAGATGTTGGTATCGACGAATATATTTTCGGTCGGCGAAGTTCTGTCTTGCCGCAAAATGCCGTCGAGATGATATCCGGCCCGCTTTGCCACATTGACGGAACGGGTATTGCGTGTGTCGTTAAGAATAGTAATACGGTTAAAGTCGCGGGCAAACACTTCTTTTTCGAGCAATCTGACCGCCTCTTGCATATAGCCGTGCCCCACTTCCGAGCTGCGCAACCAATAGCCGATTTCCCCACTTTTCCATTCTTTATTAATCTTCATAAAATCAACCGAACCGAGCAACTTTCCGCCGTCTTTTTTTCTGATGATATAGGCATATCCGACATTTTCTTTACGGTTTTTTTCACACCAATTCAACAGCCAGCCGAATTCATCTTCCGCCGTTTTATTATTAAGCGCCCACGGCAACCACGGCAACAAATCTTTGCGGGATTCATCTACCGCCGTAACCAATTCCTCGGCCAACTTAAAAGTAGCGTCGGCACGTTTTAATACAATTTTTTCTCCTTGAATGATGCGCGGAAAATTCATTTTTACCTCCATATTGTTTTAGCATGCTTATTGTATTTCAAATTCGCGACATTGACAACAAAAAATTTACCGAATATTGATATTTATATGCCATAATAGTGCTGTTTAAATAAGGAGACTGATATGTCGGAACATCATCATGAAATCTGCGACCATCATCACGAAGTCAGTGCGAAATCCGTAAAATTGCTGATATTTTCTTTTGCCATCAATATGCTGTTGTCGCTGGCCGAGATTATTGGCGGGATTATCGCCGGCAGCGTGGCTCTTATCGGCGATGCTCTGCACAATACCTCCGATGCGCTGTCTATTTTGATTGCGGTAATCGCTTATAAAATCGGACACCGCAAAGCCTCGGTAAAATACACCTACGGCTTCAAACGTGCGGAAATTATCGGCGGCTTTGTTAACCTTATTTTGCTGTTTATATCCGGTTGTTATTTGCTGATTGAAGGTATCGAACGCCTGATAAACCCGCAAACAATCGACGGGATGCTGATTGTGATTATTTCGGTTTTGGCGCTGATTATCGATACGGCAACCGCCAAAATATCACATCATCACGCTCATCACAATACCAATATGCGTATGGTATTCATTCATAATCTGGCCGATGCGTTGGGTTCAATCGGTGTGATTGTTTCAGGGTTGTGTGTAATGTGGTTCGGTATTTATCGCCTTGACGGGATAATTGCCCTACTCATCGCCGCATACATGATTTTTCAGGCGGTGGTATCGTTTCCGAAAATCGTTAATATTTTGATGAATGCGGCGCCGGAACATCTTAATCGGGATGAGATTGTAAAGGCCGTTTGTGCCATAAAAGGAGTGCGCAACGTTCATCATATTCATCTTTGGAGTGTAAGCGAACATGAGGTTTCATTGGAATGTCATGTAGAAACCGATAATCCGGATGCGATTAAAAAAATATCGCATTTGTTGGCGGAAAAATTCGACATTCATCACAGCACCATCCAAACCGAAAGCGGTCATAATTGCCACGATTGCGAGCTCTAAAAATTATTGCGTTCCACATCCAAAAAGTAGTTTACGGTTGCTTCTTGCAAAGCCCCTGTTGCCGGCTTATCACAGACAATGATTCCGTGCGGATGACGCTGTAAGGCAGAGATTGTCCATACATGGCTGACACCGCCTTCAATTCCGTGTTTTAAGGCCTGTGCTTTATTGGCGCCTGTTGCCAGAATCATTACTTCTTCAGCATCCATAATTGTAGCAATTCCCACCGTCAGCGCCATAGTCGGTACTTTGGATAAATCGCCGTCAAAAAAGCGCGAATTGGCCTTAATTGTGCTTTCGGTCAAAGTTTTTATTCTGGTGCGCGAACAAAGCGATGAAAACGGCTCGTTAAAGGCAATATGCCCATCTTCACCCACACCGCCGATAAACAAATGCACACCGCCGGCTTCTTTAATTGCCAGTTCATAATTGCGACATTCTTTGGCAAAATCCTTGGTCATACCATCGAGAATATGAATGTTTTTGTGCTGAATATCAATATGATTAAAGAAATTTTCAAACATAAAATAATGATAACTTTGCGGATGCGAAGGCTCCAGTCCGATATATTCATCCATATTAAACGTAACCACGTTTGCAAACGAAACTTTGCCGGCCTTGTTTAGTTTAATCAACTCGGCATACATTCCGAGCGGAGTTGAGCCGGTCGGAAGCCCCAACACAAACGGACGTTTCGGCGACGGCCGAAAATGATTGATTTTGTAAGTCACATATTGTGCTGCCCACTCGGCAACCTGTTGTTTATCATCTTTGATTATTACTCTCATAGCATAAATCCTCATAATGTTTAATACCATAATCAATAACATCAAAATAAGCAAAAGTAAACAGCTAATCATGAATACATAAAATTTTTGATTTTCGTATTGACATTTTTTTGGCAAAATAATACAATATCTCTGTTTTATGTATAATGATATTCTATAATTGATTTATTATTTATTGAATTGGGTTTATAGTGGCCTGATGATAAATTTAAGATAAGTCAAGCTTGATGTTCGTTAGAGTAAAGCAGATTGTCTGTCTGGCGGCTGCTTTACGGCAGTTGTTATGTTTCCTTAGACAATCTTCACTAATTTTTGCCTACGGGAAACAGGGCGAGACTTCAAAAATTTTACATTATGGATTCTACAAAAATGTTCGCACCGAAAATGGTGCCGGTTTCCACCGTGTGTTTCTACATTATGTTCTACACAATCACGGTCATCTGGTTTCTGTTTATCTTCAACCCTCTCTCGATGTTTCTGATTAACCTCTGTGCTCCCGCTTTGGCGGCAACATTGGCGCACAGCAAGAATTACTGCGGCAATACCACTTGCCAATTCTACACCTGGCTGGCGCTCAAATTACCCTTTAAGTGGGCAAAATGGTGGATTCCGCTGGATAAGCTGCATGAATACACCGTGCGCGAGCAGGAAATCTATTTCAATGAAATAGATCGCAGCAAGGAAGTTCTGTGGGCTTTGAGTCCGGAGGCTTGGGCAAGTCTGATGAAAAACATCTATGTCTACCCGTTTAAGATATTGGCCGACGGCATGCGAGAACGCAACGATTTGTTTGCGGCACTTATTAATCTGACTTCCGAAGAGGATAAGGAACGTGAGCTCATCAAGCAGTATATGCACTACGGAGCGTTACCCAAGTCGCAGATGGAAATTCTGATTGACAAAGTACGCGAAGAAAGCTCTCAAGACAAACACGGGGTGTTGTTCCGCATTTTGTGTGATTACATCGTGCGTTGCGGTTTCAGCAGGGAGATGACGAAGCGAATTATCAATGACGACGCGGTATCGCAGTTGCTCAAAGATAAGGTTGCCGACAGCATCACGGCTCATAACCAGCGCGTTCAGACCAGAAATCTCTCTGACTTAGCTACTCTTGAACAGGTTGAATTATGGCAGAAATTCTGCCAAACCAACCAGAAAATTCATCCGATGGCCCAGCAGGAAATGAGCCTCAACCAGTATGCTATGTTCCACAAGTACGGTCACGAGCTTGATGCCGGCGCAATCGCCTATCTGTTGTGGCACGGCGATGAGAAAATGGCTGAGCAGATTTTCCGCACCGAGCCGAAGTTCGGTATTCTCAATGAACAAATTGAGTTTGTACTGGATAAGCACGAATACTTGCGTCCGCTGTTGCAGAAGGTTATGGCTGAAGCAACAAATTAAAAACCTGATTAAAAGCTGTTGGAGTAAAATCCGACGGCTTTTTTGTTTTTAAATAGTATAAAAACCATTGGCTTTTGGTAATATTCGTCCATAATGAATCTTGCTAATCGTATTATAAAGTTATCAGCAGTAGGAAACAAAGTATTCATGTTTCTGACTGCCGAGAATGTCCGCAGAGATGAAATTGATGAGCACTTGCAGAGTCTCAAGAGTTCACTCGAGGCCAGAATGCTCGGTGCTGATGGAAATGCCAACCTTAAAGTGCATCTCCCGACGGCTGAAGAGGCAGCCATATTCTTCACCACGTTTGCCAACAACTGGTTGGAAAATGTTAAGGCTACCGCCGGAGAGATTATCGAGCAGTTACCGGATGATGACGCTTATGAGCTGCAATTCCCCATCAACAACCAGATTCCGAAGATGTGGATTGCACCGTCTGCCGATGAACCCGAGATGACAGCCATCAAGTTGGGGTTTAACAACTCCGGACCATACTGCAAGAAGTACCGTCCGAGTACCAAAGCCTAGATGGCGCTTACCCCGATTGCGGATCTCCGCGAGGGAGATTTTGTCGGCAAACTCACCAAATACGGTGTGCCCACACAGGCAACCATCGACATGCTCTATGAGTTGTTTGCCAACAGGTATTAAACAAAGCTCCGCTTGAGGTTAACCCCTCAGGCGGATTTTTTGTGTCTGATTTTAAAAATAATTCTTGATTTCTTAAAAATTACAATTTATATTCGCCCCCAAATTCAATTATTTATTTATTTTTAGCTTATGAAAAATGTAAATGTAATTCTTCTCTGTATGATGAGAAAAAAGCGCGGAAATTGGGAAAAAACTCAAAAAATTATCGGTTCCGAAATCATGCAAAAATTTGAGACCGCCGGCTATTTGAGTCGTATCGGCAACGAATGGCAAATCAGCCCGCAAGGACGAGCTATGGCCGTGCAAGCCGTGTTTTCCTGCGGTTGTTTTTGAATTTGCGATAATCGTCGTCGTTATTTATTACATTTAGCTTAAACTTTGAAAAGAAACCGTCTGAGGCACACCGCTTCAGACGCTTTTTTTGATATATGACAAAAAAATCTTGACTTTAACGTATTTTAGTATGATATTGAAACAGTTATTTGAATTATGAAGTTTTTTTTATTATTATCCAAAATATTTATTTATGAATCAAAGTATTGAGCAAAATGGCAAAAACCGCTGGTTTACGCCGGAAATTACGACAATGATGGACAACATTATGAAAGAAAAATGGTTTGTCCGTGAGGTGATATACCCTAAAAAAATAAAGGGGTGCGAAATCTTTGACTATAACGGCTGTATGCGGCTTTACCACAATTCTGCCCGCTTTTTCGCCCTTGAAGGCGAGAAGTTGAATTCTGAGGCCGGTAAATACTGTAATTTGAATGTCGACTTTTTCAGCGCCGAAAAAATCATTATTCAACAGCGTGATGAAGCGGCGTTTGACCATTGGTGCAACAGCGATCCGTTTGAGCTGACGTCACTCTGGCCGGAAAGGCAGTTGGTTATTGCCGCCCGCCACGATACCAAACAGCTTATCGCTTTTGCTCCGATATTTGTGGTGTGCACTCCCGAGCTTCATACCACGGGAGATATGAGAAAATCATTTAGTTTTGAAAATGAGTTTAATACCTATCGGAATCGCGCGGAGAAGACTCTCAATAAAAAAACATTTCCGGAATCTCTGTCGTTTCTGAAAAATTCGTATGATTTATCGAATTGGCTCAGAATACATTGTTACTAGGTTCAAAAAAACGCTTGAAGTCAAAGGCTTCAGGCGTTTTTTTTGCCTTTTTGATAGATTTTTCCCTGAATTATTGTATATAAAACATTGAGCTTATCACTCAAAATCGTAATATCGGCATCATACCCCGGTGCAATCACTCCCAAATGATCTTGTTTCATAATTCGTGCCGGATTGGTTGAAGCCATATGCACTGCTTGTTCCAAATTAAGCCCATACGACACAATATTACGAACGCTGTCGAGCATTGTCAGCGCCGAACCGGCAATTGCATCATCTGATTTACGATAGAAGCATTGGTCAAAGTACACTTCCTCGCCGTTTGCTATCAGCGGTTTGGTTTTCTGTTTAGTCGGTTTTAAGGCATCAGTTACCAGCACCACCTTATCCAGTGACTTACAAGTCAGCAAAAACTTGATAATTTCGGGATTGATATGAATCCCGTCAGCAATAATTTCGCACGACAACTCAGGATGAATAAACACTGCACCCACCGTTCCGGGATCGCGATGGTGCATACGGCTCATGGCGTTGAACAAGTGTGTAACATGCATAATACGCGCCTGCATTGCTTCAATCATTTGCTTATAAGTTGCGTTGGTGTGACCTGCCTGCAAAACAATTCCTTTAGAAAGGCAATACAATGCCAATTCTCGCATATTTTTCAATTCAGGAGCGACAGTCATATTAATTATATGTCCTTCTGAGGCTTCCCATAAAGCATCCATCAAGTCCAAATCCACCGGACTGACACTATCCGGAGATTGCACTCCCAAACGTTGCGGCGATATAAACGGACCTTCCAAATGCACACCCAAAATGCGTGCTCCGGTCTCACGTCCCATTGCTTTAACCACAGCGTGTATTCCCTTAAGCATTTTTTCTTTTGTACCGGAATAAAGCGTCGGAATAAATGAGGTTACACCGTAGTTTATCAACCCTTCAGACATTTTGAGTATAGATTTATCTGAACAATCTTCGGTACCATACCCGCCGAAACCATGAATATGGGTATCAATAAATCCGGGAACTACATTGGCTCCTTTGGCATCAATAAAATTGGTATCGGCTTTGAATACTTTTTTATTAAAACGTTCTTCGTTGAATACATCTATGATTTTATTTTGCTTAATCAATACGGCACAGTTTTTCATACGTGAATAACCATTAAATACCGTGGCATTATGAATACAAATTGCGGCAACCATAAAAACCTCCTTATCACATTGACATATAATACATAAAACTTAAGTTTACAACATTTTTATTAGTAAACGGTTTAAATGAAAAAAAACGCATTTTAAGATATATAATTTTTATTATTTTAGGCTGTAGTAAATAATTTTGAAACATCAAAGTCATTTTTTATGGTGCAGCATATAATATCAAAGTCATTAATCCAAACACTCTATTAAAGAAAAGTGTTGTTTTTTTAGTAAAGCATAACCTATTGAATTGCAGTTATTCTGAATAGACACTTTAGTGTCGTGTAAAGAATCCATTTGTTCCGGTAGAACGAACAATATCTGCGGTGTTGATGGATACTTCGGCTTTGCCTCAGTATGACATAAAAACAACACTTTTCTTAAATTAAGCCAATCCAAATATAAAAGTCATCCCTACTTTAAAACACCAATAAAAAATCTCTCCGCAAAGGAGAGATTTTTATTGGTGCCCTGAAGAAGACTCGAACTTCCACTGCCTGCGGCAACATGCACCTGAAGCATGCGCGTCTACCAATTCCGCCATCAGGGCAACTTAACAGGAGTCTGTATAATCATTTTTTCTGCTGCTGTCAATATTTTTTCATCACATTGCATAATTTTTTTATTTTATGAAAAAATTTTGTACATCATAAATATCATAGGCATCAAGCAACAAAATTCCGCCGAGAGCAACGCGATAAATAACAAACGGTAAAAAGCTCCATTTTTTAAGCCACTGCATCAGCACATAAATTGCCGCCAAAGAAAAAACAAAAGAATAACCAACCGCATTTAAAGCATCACCAATCTGCCGCATATTATCGTCCTGCCATAACTGATATCCGGACAATATTCCCGCTGAAAGAATCGCCGGTATAGACAGAAGCATTGAAAATTTTGCAGCTTCACGACGTTCCATCCCCAAAAATCTGCACATTGTAATGGTAATACCGGAACGACTTGTCCCCGGCAAAAGCGCCAGACACTGTGCAAAACCGATTAAAAATGCGTCTTTAATTTCCAAATTTTTAATTTTGCGCACTGTTATCGACAGACTGTCAATTATCCACAACAGTAAACCGTAGCATAAAATATTCCAACCTATGAGCTTGGTATTACGCAACCATTCGGTTCCGTAATATTTCAATCCGGCTCCGCATATAATTACGGGTAAAGTCGCCACCAATAACAAATAAAACAACTGACAACCTTCATCCTTAAAATTCGGTAAAAACTTATTTTTTAAAAGTCCTTGCAACACTTCCCATAATGTAGGTGCAAAATAGATAATCACGGCTATAATTGAACCTATATGTAAAGCCACATCCATAGCCTGTCCTTGATCCGGAAAATCAGTGAATTTAGAAAATAAGATTAAATGACCGGAAGAACTCACCGGTAAAAATTCGGTTATCCCCTGTAACAATGAAAGCCATATAATTTGTAAATCAGTCATTTTTCCTTATCTCCTCAGTGTTTTTCTTCTATTATTCGACATTTTTTCTTGTTTATATCCAAAAGCGCATGCGGACGAAAACGTACATTATTCAGCGATGCGCCCCAATGCAGGTGCGCTCCGGTAGCACGCCCGGTTTTACCGACTAAACCGATAATATCGCCTTTTTTCACCCAATCTCCTTCTTTAACTTTTGCTTCTTTGAGGTGAGCATAAATGGTTTGCAATCCCTGTCCATGGTCAATAATCACCATATTACCGGTATAAAAATAATTATTACCGTTTAAAATAACTTTACCATCTCCGGATGCTTTAACCGGTGTTCCTTCCGGAGCGGCAATATCGGTTCCGCTATGCGGATTTTTCGGAGTACCGTTAAAAACACGCTGATTTCCGAAATTGCCACTGATTTTTCCGTCTACCGGAGCGATAAATCCTTCACGCCAAGCATCTCCTGATTCATAATTTGTTATTGCACGCCCAAGATCTCTTTGTTCGCGTTTAATTTCCTTTAAATCAGCGGTAGAAGTCGGTGTAACCTTTGATTGAGTAACTCCGTTTATGCGCTGAATATCCCAAACCGTTCGTGTAATCGGTAATATATAATGGGTTATTGCCGCATTACCGGATAAAATTTCCAAATTCATTAAATCCGGAGCATCACGATGCAAAGCTGCCAAGACAACACCATCTCCGGCCACTTCATATTCTTTAGTATTAAGATTATTATGCAAAATAAGTTTTTGTGCCTCGATATGCTTAAACAAAATCAATTCACCTTGTTTTGGCTCACCGCATACTTCCAAAGCAGAGGCTTTTAATGCCCACACCAAACTATAAATTATCAAACAAATCACCCTGAATCGCACAATTTCTCTCCGTTACTCTGGCTTTAATTATTCCGTCAGCAAAACGGATATGCAGATTTTGTGAACTTTTTGCGGTATTTGTATCATAAACCGTTTGAAATTTACTGTCTGAAACCCATGCAAAACCACGTTTTAACACCGATTCTATCGACACCGAATCAAGCCGCACCGATAAATTGTTGAGATTTTCCCGCTTCGCTTCAATTATGTTCTTAATATAAAAAGGTTTCAAATTCGTCAATTTTAAGCAATTATTTTTATCTTTAAGTAAATTTTCAAAAGCCAATTTCAATCGCTCACTGCGATCATCAATTTTCTGCTGATTTTCTTGCACGATTTGTGCCAAAGACGGAATACCTCGTCCCAAAGCTTCCATATATTGCTTTAATTCATTCAGGCGGCGGGATATTGCGTTTTTCATTCGTAAATCGGTTGTCAATAAACCGTTGTATATCTCACTTTTAACAGGTACTGCAAATTCGGCCGCTCCGGTCGGTGTCGGCGCACGTACATCGGACACAAAGTCAATCAACATAGTATCTGTTTCATGACCGACGGCAGAAATTAGTGGAATTTCCGAATCGTAAACCGCACGCACTACTGCTTCTTCATTAAACGGCCATAAATCTTCCAAACTACCACCGCCTCGTGCAACAATCAACACATCGGGACGATATTTTGAATTGACAGGCTGAGCATTAAAACCTTTAATGGCTGCGGCAATTTGATTGGCTGCCCCCTCCCCCTGCACTAATGTCGGCCACACCAAAATCCGGCATGGAAAACGATCGCGGATACGATGAATAATATCGCGGATAACCGCTCCGGTCGGACTGGTAACAACACCTATTGTCTGGGGTAAATACGGAATTTTCTTTTTATGGGTGGCATCAAACAATCCCTCTTTCAAGAATTGTTGTTTACGCTCTTCCAAAAGTTTAAGCAATGCTCCTTGACCGGCAATTTCCAATTTTTCGATGATAAGCTGATACGAGGAACGTCCATTAAATGTTGTTATACGTCCGGTAGCAATAACTTCCAATCCATCTTCGATTTTAACCGTCAATGCGTTTGCTACTCCACGCCAACACACAGCTGACAAAATAGAATTTTCATCTTTGAGTGATAAATACCAATGTCCGGAATCGGCTCGTTTAGCTCCGAATATCTCACCTTTTACGCGCACATTGGCAAATGAGGTTTCAACCAATTGCTTGACAGCAAACGAAATCTCACTGACAGTATATTCTGTTTTTTGTGCCAATAAATCCAACATATTGTCATCATAATCAGCTTTGGTAAATAATCAACAGCGTTATACGTATAATCCCCAAACAAGAATATTTTTCATTAATGGTATAGAATTTGTTAAAAAACACCAGAGTCATGGCTTTGGCAACACAGTGTAATATTGTTGTAATGCCTCGATTTTGTAAGTAATCGCCAGAGCCTCTTCATATTAAAATACAACAATAAAGTCATCACTCGCTGAGCCGTAGGCGAACGCGTCAGAGCATCTACCGTTTATCATATTCTTCAGTGTCGGTGTATTGGCTGCAGAAGTATTAGCCCCTCCGGCTCCCCGCTGCGGGGAGAAAGCAAAGCGGAAGATCGCTGGCCGTTCGGACTTACGCCGAACGAGCTATGACTGTAATTTTACATATTTCATATATCAGTTTCTAGCAAACATAACGTGATTTTCATACGTATAAATCAATAAATTCGTTTAATACAGTATAAATACTTATTGATAAAACGATGTTGAAATATTTTGCACAAAATTGGCACAGGGCTGATTTTTTTGCTGGACATTTGAAAAACGGTATGCTATATAGATACTCGTTTTTGGGGTTGTAGCTCAGTTGGGCGTGAGGATAATAAATGTCCGGTGGACATTTATTACCGTAAGCGGCGAAGTTTTCTTAATGAACAAACGAGCGAGAGCGAAGTTTGGTGAATTTAGAAAACGAGTGACCGAAGCGAGCTGAAAGCGAGGCAAGAAGCGTTTGAATAAACGCTCGACGAGAAAGAGAGTTATTATGGGGTTGTAGCTCAGTTGGGAGAGCGTTTGAATGGCATTCAAAAGGTCAGGGGTTCGATTCCCCTCAGCTCCACCAGTAAGTAAGACAGGCATTGCCTGTCTTTTTTTATGTGCTGTTAGGGGAAGCGAACCCCTAAATGGGAAGGTGACGTGATATATATATAAAGTAATATAACTAATTTCTGACTTGAAAAATAAAAAAAAGCATTGCATAATGCGTTTAGAATGTCGTATTGACAGACTATTAAATACGTATTTACTAAGGAGAAAAATTATGAAAATTAATGAAAAAGGTCGTTCCATGATTGAAATGCTCGGCGTGTTGGCTATTATCGGCGTGCTTTCCGTGGGCGGTATTGCCGGCTATTCTAAAGCTATGGCAAAATTCAGAGCAAATAAAACAATTGATCAAGTTTCTCACATTGTGGCAAACGTTCGTATTTTGTTTGGTTCACAAAAGAATTATGCTGATTTGGCTAAAGACTCTTCCGTAACCAACGTTCCTTCGCTTATGTATAAAGCACATGTTTTCCCTGATGAAATGTTGGGAGGAACTGCAGGCGATAGCATGGCTTGGACTGATTGGAATAATGCATACGGCGGTTCGGTTGAATTATATTCTGCTTCACGTTTTGCAATTGAAAACGGTTCCGGTCAAAATGATGCTACTAAAAAGCACAAAGCATTTATGATTGTATTCGGTGGTATTCCGAAGGAAGCTTGTGTTGACTTGGCTTCACAAAACTGGGATGCTTCTTCCGGATCCGGCTTAATTGCCTTTGCTATTAATGATACTGAAACTCTTAAATCGCAGGTATATGATGGTTGTACATCAACCGGTAGTGCAGGCAAAGCATTATCTTGCTTCAGTGCTATGCCGATGCCAGTTGCATGGGCTGCCAATGCTTGCACAGAAGCAACAACCAACGAATTGGCTTGGAAATATTACTGAGTTTAATTTTTGGAAAAGTCAAAAGGAGTCTCCTTTCGAGACTCCTTATTTTTATATCTTCTCATTATCGTTTTAAGAAAATGACTCATTATTCTCTTTGCAGTACAACGCTAAAATCTAAAATCACGCCCCTCACCGCTTTTTATCATCTTTAGCCATTTACTGGTGATAACCTGCGTTTGCGGAGCTAGCGTCGCTACTTCTCGCGCTATCAATTCCTCTCCGATTTTTCTGGTTGCCGGCGAAGCATAATCCGTCAAATATTCCTGCAATGTAAGCAACGCATTCGGATGACAGCAGTTGTGAATCTGTTTATTTTTGCATAGTTCCATAAATCTGTCGCCGGTACGCCCTGCTCTATAGCACGCAGTGCAAAAACTCGGAATATAACCCATTTCCAACAGCCAATAAATAACTTCATCAAGCGTGCGGTTGTCAATAACGTCAAATTGCGCCGAATTCGGCTCCTCTTTTTCCGGATGACTGTATCCGCCGACCGAAGTTTTGGAACCGCCGGAAAGTTGCGAAATTCCCAGTTGCAACACCCTCTCCCGCGTTTTTTTGCTCTCGCGGGTAGAGATAATCATCCCCGTGTATGGCACCGCAATCCGCAAACAAGCCACGATTTTTGAGAAAATATCATCGTTGATACAATCCTTAAAATCATCGGTATCAATATCATCGGCCGGACGCAGACGCGGCACGCTGATAGTATGCGGCCCCACACCGTGTACCGCTTCCAAATGCTCGGCATGCATTAACAAGCCGGCAAACTCGTAGCGATAGGTCGAAAGCCCAAACAACACGCCGATACCCACATCGTCAATTCCGCCTTCCATTGCCCTGTCCATCGCCTCGGTATGCCATGCGTAATTATGCTTCGGCCCCGCCGGATGCAGGGTTTCGTACGATTGGCGGTTATAGGTTTCTTGAAACAAAATATAAGTACCGATGCCGGCATCTTTGAGTTTTTTATAATTTTCAACCGTGGTGGCGGCAATATTAACGTTTACGCGGCGAATTGCCCCGTTTTTATGCTTAATCGAATAAATGGTTTTTAAGCTCTCCAACACATACTCAATCGGATTATTGACCGGATCTTCGCCCAGTTCGATGGCAAGCCGCTTATGTCCCATATCTTGCAAGGCAATCACTTCTTCGCGAATTTCGTCCTGCGTCATTTTTTTGCGGAAAATATGCTTGTTTTTGATGTGATACGGGCAATAAACACAGCTGTTGACGCAATAGTTGGATAGATACAGCGGCGCAAACAACACCATCCGGTTGCCGTAATAATTCAGCTTTATCTGCTTGGCCAGCGCAAAAATCCGCTCGTTGATTTCCGGAATTTCGCACGCCAGTAACACCGACGCTTCACGATGCGTCAAACCTTTTTCAAGCTGCGCTTTTTGCATAATTTTTTCAATAACTTCGCGATTGTTTTTGTTTTCGTCGGCATATTTCAAACTTTCCAAAATCTCATCGTTGCTGATAAACTCATCGGCATTGAATGATTTGGGATTATATGTTGTCTTTTCCATTATTCAGCTTTCATTTTATTTTTTATTTGTATCTTCTTCAAGCAACGCATCCAAATTTATTTCGTCATACATTTCTTCTTTCAGAATCGCATTTTCTTTTTTTGATTCTATGTCTTCTTCGGGCGCTGGTTCATCGTGCATAATTTCCAAGTCGGATATAGCGGCAAATTCATCATCATAATTTCCGCTCGGAGCGGCAGTGTTATCTTCGTTTTCCGATACAACCTCTGCCTCTGCTTTGCTTTCAGCTGCAATTTCCGGTATCGAATCTGTTGTCTGCGGAACTTCCTTGTCTATTTGGCGACGAATAAACTTCTCTTCCAAATCATCCAAACGTGAATTAAGATTTTCCATTGCCAGATTAAGAGTCGTTGTATTTTTAGTACTTGAGGCAACCAATTGTTCCAACACCGGAGTAACGTTATCATGTTTTTGCGGCGTGTTGACGGCTGCTTGCTGCATCAGTTCTTCTTCTTTGTGTACATTTTCTATATATGCGTCAAGCGGTGTTTTCTGATGGCTGTGCAGCAATGCCCACGCCCACATATATCCGAAAAAACACATACCGCAAGCCGCTGCAAACAGTCCTAAAGCCCAACCGGAAGCCATTGATGAGCTATTCATAAACGCAAAATACAGATAGTTTGCCAACAATCCGAATAGCAAAACTGATGCCAAAACTTTAACTAAAGTCCACAAAAATTTCATCGACATATTCCTTATTACACTATACACTTATGCCTACTATATGCCGGTTTTTATAAATTGCAACTGTTGTCTTGCGTTATTCGCTTAAAAACTTTGTTCGCGCGTTTTGTGCAGCACTATTTGCGGAAAATCTTCGCCGACTTTGCCCAGATGCCATGCGTTGCGCGCCAAAAACACCTTTGCGCCGTCATAATCTTCAGCCAAATTCAGCATATTGGTGCGATAGAATTTTTCCAAGACTTCTTTATCGTTGCAAGTTATCCAACGCGCCGTAAAATATTGCGTCGGCTCAAACACTGCATCAACGTTGAATTCGGTACGCAATCTGTCGGCAATCACTTCAAACTGCAGCACGCCAACCACGCCGACAATATATTCCGCGCCCGACATCGGCTTAAAAATACTGGCGCCGCCCTCCTCGGCAATTTGTTGCAGAGCATTGGCCAAATGCTTGGATTTAAGCGGATCTTTGGCATGTACCGATTGTAACAATTCCGGCGCAAAACTCGGAATTCCGGTGTAGTGAATTTTTTCGCCTTCGGTCAAAGTATCGCCGATTCTGAGCTGTCCGTGGTTCGGAATACCGATAATATCGCCGGCATAAGCATCTTCGGTCAGTTCGCGTTCCTGTGCCAAAAACATTACCGGTGTGGCTATTTTCACTTCTTTACCGGTACGAATTTGCAACAGGCTCATACCGCGTTTGAAGTGTCCGGAACAAATACGCATAAAAGCAATACGGTCGCGATGTTTCGGGTCCATATTGGCCTGAATTTTGAAAATAAAGCCCGTTACTTTCGGCTCATCGGCATTGACAATGCGCTCGGCACTCGGTTGCGGCCGCGGCGTCGGGGCAAATTTACACAACCCCTGCAGCACCTCACGCACTCCGAAGTTGTTAACCGCACTGCCGAAAAACACCGGTGTCAGCGAGCCGGAGAGATAAGCGTCCAAATCAAATGCCGGACACAACTCCCGCACCATTTCCACATCTTCGCGCAACTTGGCAACCGCGTGCGCCGGCAGCAGTTTATCGAGTTTTTCATCATCAAGCCCGTTGCAAGTTTCAATGGTGTCGTTAATCTGCGACTTATCGCCGGTTTTGTTCATCAAAATCAAGCGGTCGTTAATCAAGTCGTAACAGCCGAGAAAATCTTTGCCGCTGCCGATAGGCCAACTGGCCGGAGTAACTTCAAGCGCTAATGTGTTTTCAATATCGTCGAGCAATTCAAACGGGTCCAAACCCTCGCGGTCGAGCTTGTTGATAAATGTCATAATCGGGATATTGCGCAAACGGCAGACTTCAAACAGCTTTTTGGTCTGGGTTTCGATACCTTTGGCGGAATCAAGCACCATCACCGCCGAATCAACCGCCGTCAGCACCCGATACGTATCTTCCGAAAAATCCTCGTGCCCCGGCGTATCCAGCAAATTAAAAGTGATATTGTCATAATCAAAATTCATCACCGACGAAGCCACGGAAATACCGCGCTCTTGTTCCACTTTCATCCAGTCGGAACGAGCCTTGCGATTTTCGCCGCGCGCTTTTACCGCTCCCGCCTGCTGAATGGCACCGCCGAACAGCAACAATTTTTCGGTAAGCGTGGTCTTACCGGCATCAGGGTGGGAAATAATTGCAAAAGTCTTACGCGGATTGATTTTCTCGGCCATTTTATCCTCTTGTCTTATATTCAATTTTACACTCTTATAGCCGAAAAATTCGATTTTGCAATATGTTTTTTGGATTCAGGTGTAATTTTTTACAAAAATATATTGACAAAAGTTACGATAAATGATACCCTTGTACAAAATCAAACAATTAAGGAGAAAAAAAATGAGTAAATGGAACGATGGACCTAACGGAAGTTCTTGGGATATAGAGGAAAAGCACGACGAAACAACAGAGTATTTACGCTATCATGCCAAAGAAGCCGTTGCGTTTGCTCTTGCTGTTGAAACAATGCAAAAAGAAGGAATTGATTTTCCTAAAAATTTGCATTATACGGATAAAGAACCTCAGTTTGGTGAAGTCAGAAAACAAATCGGGGCTGTTGTAACCAAAGCTAAGGGATTAACCTTTGATGACGCTTCTCCCGAACTCAAAAAGGCTCTCACTAAGGAACCGAAAGAACTCAGAGATATGGCAATCGGGTGGGAATATTTTGATAAGATTTGTCAAAAACATAAAAAGAGAATTAAAGATGAAGATGTGGCTCATATAGACTATTATTCCCATTATGGAAAAGCTATTGATGTTCCTGAAATAATCGGCAAAATCAAAGCCAGAGAAAACAAAGCGACTCCAACCAAAGGTAACGACGGAATTAATCGCTAAAATTTTCAGATTTTCATTTTTCAAACGGCGGATTGCAAAATCTGCCGTTTTTGTTCTCTTTAACATAAAAATGAATAAATTCTGATTGTAATTACTTATTTTTTTATTGCAAAATATAATTATTGTGATATTATAGACATAAATAGATAAGTTTGACTATTTTAAACTTGTTTATTCAGAACCATGGTGGTTCGGAGCCGTCAGAAGCTCTCATATTGTGCTCGGCGAAGGGATTTTCGTCGTCAAATTGTGCAGTAATTTCGGTTACTGCCGGTAAAATAATCCCAGATCATAATCATATCTTGAGATGGTCTGGGAGCTTTTAGCGAATGTCCAAAAGCGGCTTGACTATCTCTGAAAAAAAGGCAGCTTGAAAGGCTAAAAGGATCATTTAGCACAATATGATTTCTGAACTCTCAGACCACCTGCAACGGTGGTTTTATTTTTTTATCGCACGGGAGTAAAGAAAAATGACTGATATTACAGAAAAACATACCCAAATTTCAGACCGACCTCAAAACACTGAATCTAAAACCATCACCACTGAAATTGTTGATGGTAAAACAATCAACATGAAATATAATCGATATATTGATAAATATGAACAACTTCCGACTGAACCAATACGCAGTTTTTATGCAAACGGAAAACCGAATTTTGAAAAGCTACCGGACGGAACTGTACGCACATGGCATAAAAACGGACAGTTAAAAAGTGAAGACTTACCTGATGGAACAGAACGTTGGTGGTATGAAAACGGGCAAATCAGAAGTGAATATCTTCCGGAGATTGCAGAGCGAGGTTGGTATCCGTCGGGAGCATTAGCTTATGAGGATTTTCCCGACAGCACAAAACGTTCTTGGCATTCAAACGGGCAACTCAAATGCGAGAAATCAAACGGAACCGTAACCGAATATAACAGCTATGGCAAAATAATCAGACACTCCACAAACGGTAAAGATGACACCAAATCATATCTAAAAGCTAAAGAGCGTCGGGAAGCTTTGCGTCAAATAATATCAAAAAAAATAGATGAAAGGGAGAGTAAAAGACCGAATACGGAAACAAAAAAATACAAACGGGTTATCAAAAATAAAACTCTGACCAAGCTATTGGCAAGCGTTAAAGCTGCCTTAACAAAAGAAAACTGATTTTAATAAAATATATCAATAAACGAAAGGACATTACTATGACAAACTTTGAAAATAACAGCGTTAAACAACATAAAGTGCGTGATTTTATGCTAACCGGAGCGCTCTGTTTGGCGGCGGCATCTGCGGCAAATGAGGCTCAGGCGCAAACCACATCGGAAAATACGGATACTCCGGCAAAGGATAAGACTACACTAACCCATAAGGTAGATGTCGGTTTTGATAATTTATCCGCTTTGGTCGTAGATGAAAAAACAACCACCTTTTATAACAACTTTATGCCGTACGTAAACGCCTCTGTCGAAGATGGCAAAGGACATAAAGCAAGCATTTCTGCCGTAGAATTGCTGATTTATGAAGACAAATCCGTCACACCGGTTTTGACTAAGCTTATGGCTGAATTTGATAAAAAATTCAAAGACGGCGGACAGTTATTTTTAAAAATCGGCCGCGAAAACACCCAAGGCGGCGATGTTTTTCCGAATGCCATTGATTATAAAGCTGATGCGCTTGATGTTATCAACTTCGGTAATTCCGCTGAAAGAATGGTTTTAGGTTATGAAAAAAACGGCAGTTTCATTGAACTCGGCACCATACAGGATACCGGAACCGGAAAATTTGTAATTCTGCCGAATATGAAAGAAGCTGATTTCTGGGGTAAAGGTCATTTGTCTTTGCTTACCAAATGCGGCGCAAAAATTGAGCTTGAAGGAGCTGCTCGTCTCGGTTCACACGCCAAACTCGGCATTGCCGGACTGGGAGTAACAAAAGACGGGTTCGGAGCCAAGGCATTGGTTGAGCGTGACTTTGAAAACAATGACACCAAATGCTTAGTGCGTGCATACCAAAATTTGAAAAACGGCACCAAGGTAATCGGCGAGCTTGTTCACGCCGGTAAAGGTCAAGGCTTAGACTTGCGTCTGGGGTTAGGCAAGAAGGGAATACAGCTATTCACACAATACAACACCAAAGATAAAGCCGCCCAAATCGGCGCATCTTATATTTTCGGCGGCAAAAAGACCATCAGCCGAAAATAATACACAAACTTTAGAATTATAAAAAAGAACAGCGTGCTCCGGTTAAGGAACACGCTGTTCTGTTTACAATTTCGTATTTCTATACATAACTCCTTCCCAAAATAACATTCAATGATATCTCTTGTGCAGATATGCGTTTTTTGCTTGATTTATCGTTATAAATATGTTTTACTGCCGCCTGAAGTCAGAAATTCTGTGCGGATATGGTGGAATTGGCAGACACGCCAGACTTAGGATCTGGTGCCGCAAGGCGTAAGAGTTCAAGTCTCTTTATCCGCACCATTTCAATATATTGATAACCTATTTTTAGAGAAAAAACATGAAAGTAAAAGAAGAAAAATCAACAGGATTAGTAAAAAAATATTTGATTACGATTGACAGCGCCGATTTTGCCGCCGCCGTCGATAAAAAATTAACCCAAGTGGCTCAAGATATCAAAATGCCGGGCTTTAGAGCCGGTCATGCTCCGAAGGCTATGATTGAACAAAAATATCGTCCGTCGGTTTTGGGCGAAGTTCTTGATGATATGGTTCGCAATGCCGCCAATGAAGTTATCGCTCAAAATAACCTGCGTCCGGCCACCACTCCGGATATCAAAATCGAAAAGTTTGAGGACGGTAAAGACATCGAATTTACTATGGAAACAGAAGTTATACCGGAAATTAAACTGGGTGATTTCTCTAAAATCTCACTCAAAAAATATACGGCAAAAGTTCCATCAGAAGAAATCGAAAAGGCAGTTAAATATATGGCAGAATCTCGTCGCAACACCGCTAAAGTGGAAAAAGACCGCGCAGCCCAAAAAGGCGATATTGCGGTTATTGACTTTGTCGGCTCCATCGACGGGGTTGAATTTAATGGTGGCAAGGGCAACAACTATCCGTTAGAGCTTGGTTCAAATTCCTTTATTCCGGGGTATGAAGATCAGCTTATCGGTCACAAAGCCGGCGAAACGTTTAATGTCAAAACCACCTTCCCTGCCGAATATCACGCCAAAGAATTGGCCGGTAAAGAAGCTTTGTTTGTTACTACCATCAAAGAATTGCGAGAATTTGTTCCGACTGAAATTAACGATGAGTTTGCTAAAGCTGTCGGTGCCAAAGATTTGGCAGATTTGAAGGCGCAAATTGAATCTCATATTGCCAGCAACTACAGCACAACTTCTCGTATTAAGCTGAAACGTGATTTGCTTGATGCCTTAGATAAAGAATACAAATTTGAGATTCCGCAAAAGCTGGTTGATGCCGAATATCAGATGATTGAAAAACAATATCAGGCCGCCAAAGCTAATAATCGTTTGGATGAAGCTGATAAAAATCGTGATGAAAAAGATATTCTGGCTGAATATAAAGATATCGCATTGCGCCGTGTTAAATTAGGCTTGTTACTCTCTGAAGTCGGTAACGTTAACAAAATTACGCTTTCTGCCGATGATATTAATAAAGCTATCATCAATGAAGCCAAAAAATATCCGGGACAAGAGAAGCAGGTGTTTGAATATTATGCCCGTAACAAAGAAGCTGTGGAATCTTTGCGTGCGCCGGCTTATGAAGATAAAATCATCGATTTTATTTTAGGACAAGCTAAATTGACTGATACGGAAATTTCTGTAGCCGAGCTTTATGATTTTGATCAGAGCAACACTGCTTCCGAAACAAAATCTGCAGCCAAAACAGCCAAGTCTGAAAGCAAAACAGCTAAATCAGAAACAAAAACCACAGCAGTAAAAGCTACGACTAAAAAAGCAACAGCAAAAAAAACAACCAAAAAATCAGCTGCTTAAGTTTTTGAAAATAAACTAAATGAAAAAGCACCGTCGAAAATCATGACGGTGTTTTTTATTGCATTGTTGATTTTTTTTGCAACTTCCTTAAAAAAGCTATTGACAAGCTCAGCCAAATATGTATAATGCGTCTAAATGTTTTAATTTGTAACCTTTGAAAAGAGTAAAGAAAATGGCAAAAGCAGTAAAGATTAAAATTAAGTTGGAAAGCACCGCCGGTACCGGCTCTTTCTATTTGGCAGAAAAAAATCCGAGAACTCATCCGGAAAAGCTTACGGTTAAAAAGTTTGATAAGAAGTCTCGTAAGCATGAGGAATTTGTAGAAAAGAAGTTGAAGTAATTTCTGCTGATATAAAATTGAAAGAGAGGTCGCGGTGTATCGCGCCTCTTTTTTATTCCTGTTTTTCGAGCGGATGCGCTTTATGGTATTCTCGTTTCAGAGTTTGCATTTGGACATCGGTATAGCGTTGGGTTGTGATTAAGGATGAATGGCCCAATAACTCCTGTATGGAGCGCAAATCAACTCCCTCTTGCAACAGCTGAGTTGCAAAAGAATGGCGCAACGCATGCGGCGTTACCGTATCGGCAAGTCCCAATCTGGCGCGTAACTTTTGCATCTGCCGCTGTATTATACGCGGACTTAAACGCTCACCTCGAGCCCCTAAAAACAATGGTTCTCCTACGTTGACAGTGTACGGGCTTTTTGCAAGGTAAGCCTCGATATTCTGCCAAATTATCGGCAACAAGGGGACGATTCGTTCTTTATTCCCCTTACCTTTGACGCGAAGGAACTCGCTTTGGGCAGTAATATCGCCGACATTTAATGACAGGGCTTCGGATATACGCAAACCGCAGCCATAAAGCAACGTAAAAATAGCTTTATCACGAAGCCCCTGCCATGCGTTTGTTGCCATATCTTCAGATTCACTCAACACATTAAATGCATCTTCAATATCTATTGCTTTGGGTAAAATTTTTGATTTTCGCGGTGTAGAAATAACACTTATTGCCGGATTTTTGGCGATTGCATTTACATCCAACCACTTAAAAAAATTCTTTATGGCCGACAATTCACGACAGAGTGAAGATTTATTGATATATTGCGCCGCGCGATCACTCAAAAAACGCCGAAAATCACGAACTTCCAATTGAGCTAAATCCTGAAGGCTCAGAGCCCTATCCGGATTTATTTTTTGCATAAATATTGCCAAATCACGGGAATACCCGTCGAGTGTATGCTCGGAAAAAAGTCGTTCTTTTAACAACCAAGCTTGCCAACATTTGATAAGTTGGCAAAGTTCTTCATCAGCATTAAATTTAATTTCTTCTTTCAAGCTCTATTTAATCACCTCATCATCATAAACACCGAATAAGGCACTGCGAGGCATCCATCCCTGAATACTGTCAAACTTAATCAAACACATACTGTTGCCTTCCGGACATTTATCGACCTCTCCGACCACTCCGTCTTCAACGTGTGCCACAACACGTGATTCTAACTCAGGTTTGGCGTAAATATTATTCTCTCCGGGGTTATTTACCCGTACAAAACGTCGCCCAGACAACATAGCCTTATGCACCCAAGTTTCCGAACCTTCCCAATCTTTAATCTGACGCCAAAGTTCAAACTCGGCAATTATTTCTACCGGAGCACCTTTTTGTTGATACACCCATTCAATCGGATAGCGACTGCCAGGGCCGGAACGCGCATTAATCCGGCTGGAGCGCAACGACACCATACGCGGAATAGTCAATCCGGTTTCACTATCTTCTGTTTGAACCGCAACTTCGGCGCGGCAAGTTGTTCCCCATATAAGCATAACTGCCATCAATGTAATTAATAACGACTTCATTGCAAAAATCCTTTTTTTACTTATTTTAAAGTATTATGACTTATAGATATAAAAAAATGGTAAAAATTATGATTTTAAAGGATAAAAAATATGGATTTATTACAAACAATCGATGATTTAATCCGTTTCAGAACGGAAACAGGCAATACCGAGGAGATAGCAAAAGCTGCCGAATATATCAAAAATATATTCAGTAAAACTTCAGCTAAGGTGGAAATATTTCAAACAAACGCCTCTCCCGTGGTATTTTTGCGTAATTGCGAATCTATTGATTTTGATGTTGTTATTTTAGGACATATTGACGTTGTACCGGCAGATGATGCTATGTTTATTCCGGTTATAAAAAACGGCAGAATGTATGGTCGCGGCACACTGGATATGAAGTCATTTGCCGCTGTGGCTCTTAATTCAATGGAATATGTGGTGCAGCATAATTTACCGCTCAAATTCGGCGTTATTCTCTCCACAGATGAGGAAAAAGGCAGCAAATCCACCGAATCCTTTATGGAAGCATATCCACAAATAAGTGCACGAATTGTGTTGGATAACGATGTCGGCGGCGATATTACCAAAATTGTCAGCAAATGTAAAAATCCGGTATTTGTTAAAATCATCGCCCACGGTAAAGAGGCTCACGGTTCAACTCCGTGGGATGGTATTGATGCCAACGAATTACTGTTGAAAACCTGGCATAATATCCGCAAAATTTATCCGTATTATGCCGCAGATTTACCGCAACCGATTGATAAATGGATTGATACGGTACATTTTGCCAAGATTGAGGGCGGACAAGTTTCCAATATTATTTCCAACTATGCCGAGGCTTTGCTTGATTTTCGCCTGACAGAGGATTCAAGCGTGGAAAATCTGAAAATAAATTTGCAAAAATGTATGGAAAAAGGTGTTGAATATAAGATTGTGTCTTCCAGTACGCCGGTGGTAATGGATGAAAAAAATCCGTATATTTTGGATTATAAACGTTTTGCCGAAAACATTATGGGAAAGCCGATTAAATTTGAACACATCGGCGGGGCTACTGATTCCCGAGCATTTGCTGTAAAAGGTTCTACCGTGATTATGCACTCCGGAACCGGAGACGGCATGCACGCTTCCGGCGAGTACGTAGAAATCGAAAGCGTTAAGCAAATCGCCGATATCCAAATAAAGTTTTTGGAACATTTAGCTGCAAATTTGTAATTGTATTTTGTTACTTTTTTAAATCTGATTTCAGTGCCGCCGCACTCCGCAACGATAAATCTATTGCGTATAGGTGTTTGTGTCGTCAGAATCTGCGGTTTTATTTTAATCAGCTCATTAAACCAGTATATTCAATCACTACCCTGATTACTGTTTGCGGTTTCGGAGTAATAATCAGCCGCTTCATCATCGCAATCTTCATCACATTCCACCTCTACTCCAGCATCTAAAAGTTTGGCTTTTGTGTATATATTTGTGTAGAGTTCCTTACCCAACAGAAATAATAAAACAGCCCAAAATATGACGATACATAATATACCGATTATTTTCCATAAAAACAAATTAAATGATTGTATGAATGAAATATATTTATACGGACACTCATAAAGATATTCTTTTGTTTCTAAGCGCATAAATTTTTCTGCAATATCGTTGTGCAGAATCTTAGCGGTAACTTTCCGAACTTTTCCGCCATCGTTATATGTGATTATGTACTTCTTACCGACTTTGGCTTCATCCGGTTGCATAACAACCCCCTATTATTTCAAAAACTTATTATTCTTCGGAAAGCCGAACGGCACCAATTTGCCGACTTGCGCCCGATGTCCGAGCCAGGTTATCAGCTCTTTTTCGGTACTGATTCCGCCAGCGCGATTATAACTGAATCCCTCCTCGCCCTTAAAGAACTGAATGTCGGTAATACTGCCGTCTTTGTATCTTTGCAGCAAAACTCCGTGTCCGCGTGCCATCGTCGGAATTTCCTCGGCTTTGAACACCAAAAGTTTGCGGTTTTCACCGACCGTTGCCACATAATCTCCGGTAACTTTGATGCAGAACTTGATTACCTCGCCGTCGGCCACATTCATAATTTTGCGCCCGTTGCGGGTTTGCGCCAAAATATGATTTTCATCCACAATAAATCCATAGGCCTTATCCGAAGCAATCAGATATTTGGCATCCGGCTCATACACAAACATCGCCGCAATATCGTCGGTTTGCGCCAAATCTATCATCAGCCGCACCGGCTGGCCGAAACCGCGACCGCTCGGAATATCGCCGGCCGCAATGTTAAAGAACTTACCTTTATTATCCAAAAGCACGATTTTATCGGTAGTTTGCGCATGAATAGCAAAGGCTAAAGCGTCATCATCTTTGAACTTAAAGCCCTCGCTTAAATCGGCATAACCCTTAAGGCAACGTATCCAGCCTTTTTGCGACAATATCACGGTTATCGGCTCTTTTTCAATCCACACTTCCGGGGTAAACTCAATTTCCGCCGGCGGTTCGGCAATCTCGGTACGCCGCCGTCCCAGCGTAGTTTTCTTGCTATATTTTTCCTTAATGCGCTTGATTTCCTCGGCAATTGCAACCCAACGTTTACTCTCGTCGCCAACCAACACCTCGAGTTCTGCCTTTTCCGTCAGCAAATCTGTATGCTCGGTCTTGATTTCTTCTTCATCAAGTTTACGTAAATTGCGCAATTTCATATTCAAAATTGCCTCAGCCTGATTATCGGTCAGCTTAAATGTCTGCATCAGTACCGCTTTCGGTTCATCTTCCTGCCGAATAATCCGGATAACTTCATCTAAATTAAGATATGCAATCAGATAGCCGTCAAGAATTTCAAGTCTTGCATTAATTTTATTTAATCTGTAATTGATTTTACGTAAAAAAACGTTATTTCTATGAACTAAATAATCGTGCAAAACCTGTTTCAGGCTCATCACTCTCGGCACACCATCCAAATCCAATACATTCATATTCATATTGAACTTTGCTTCCATATCGGTCTGCCGATACAGTTGTTCCATCAAAACAGCAGCATCAACCGTGCGGTTTTTCGGCTCCAATACAATGCGGACATCTTGCGCCGATTCATCTCTGATATCGTTCAACAGCGGCAACTTTTTATTCAACAGCAGCTCTGCAATTTTTTCAATCAGCTTTGATTTTATTACCTGATACGGAATTTCCGTAACTACGATTTGATATTGTCCATGCCCCAAATCTTCGGTTGTCCACTTGGCGCGAATACGGAAATTCCCTTTACCTTGCTTATAGTTCTTCAAAATCGTCTCAAACGAATCAACCAACATACCGCCGGTCGGAAAATCCGGTCCCTGTACCTTGCGCACCACCGCTTCATCACTGCAATCCGGATTATCAATCATCAACAGCAACGCATCGCTGAGTTCGCTTAAATTATGCGGCGGAATATTGGTAGCCATACCAACGGCAATACCCATTGAGCCGTTGCACAATAAATTCGGCACCATCGCCGGCATTACCACCGGTTCGCTGTCCTCGCCGTCATAAGTATCGGTAAAGTCAACCGCATCGGAGTTCAATCCGTCCATCAAATCCATGGCAAATTCGGTCAAGCGCGCCTCGGTATAACGCATAGCCGCGGCACCGTCGCCGTCAATATTACCAAAGTTTCCCTGCCCGTCAACCAGCGGATAACGCACCGAAAAATCCTGTGCCAAACGCACCATTGCGCCATAAACCGCACTATCTCCGTGCGGATGGTATTTACCGATGACATCGCCGACCACGCGGGCGCATTTTTTGAAACTGTTCTTCGGGTCCAAATGCAACTGCCGCATGGCATACATCAGGCGCCGATGTACCGGTTTCAACCCGTCGCGCACATCAGGCAACGAACGTGATACAATGGTCGACATTGCATACGACAAATAGCGTTTACTCAATTCTTCTCCGAACTGTACGTCTTTTATTTTTTGCGCTTCATCAACCATTATTTCACCTTAAAGTTTATACATTTTCCCGAATTTCAGCAGATTAACACGATTTTCCGGTAATTGCAAGTTATGCTGTGCCAAAAAGTTCTTTTGCAAAAAGCTGCCGGTCATCGCCAAAACATCAGTAATTTCCTTGTGTTGCGGACGATAATTTTTCTCGGCTATATACTGTGGATAAGCAAACAATTTATCCTTATACGGCGCTCCCACCTCGGCACATACCGCACGTCCGGTTTTCGGCGAAACGTATAGCAAATCCGTATGTTTACCGGTAACTGCGCACTCGTTGATATCCAATCCTATACCCAAAAAATCGAGCAGATAAAATTCAAAAAACGAATAATATGCCAGCCAATTATCATCATTAATATGGCGGAAAAAATCATCTACCGCGCCAAAAAACGAGCCTAAATCGTCATTTTGTGCCACACACTCATCCAACAATCGGCACAACGAGACCAGCGCTTCGATTTTATCTTCATTCAGCACAAAATCGGCTGCGTGCGAATGCACCAACTCCACTCCGTGCAGGCTTAACATATTTTCTTCCACTCTGGCATAAGCATTGAATGAAATGTAATTGCCGATTTGAAAAACTCCCAGCCCGCGTTTATTGAGTGCACCCTTAACATAACCGATGATTTTGCCCTTATGCGGACAGATAAGCGTAACAATAGCCGATTGTTCGCCGTGTTTTCTGATTTTAATGATATATCCTTCGCCGCTGAATTGCATAAATTATCCGTCCGTAAAACTTTGTTATCCAAATTTATAGCATAAAATTATTAATATTCTTTTATCAAAGTTTTATTGACTTTATCAAACGCCATCAGCTCGGTCAGCACCCGTTCCATATCGCTCAATTTTATAGAGTTCGGACCATCGGAGAGTGCCTTATCCGGATTTTCGTGCGTTTCGATAAACACGCCGGCCACACCCACGGCCACCGCCGCTCGTGCCAACACCGGCGCAAATTCACGCTGTCCGCCGGTAGTTCCGCCCAATCCTCCCGGCTGTTGCACCGAATGCGTGGCATCAAAAATCAGCGGATAACCGGTATCTTGCGCCATTTGCGGAAATGCCCGCATATCCGTAACCAGCGTATTATAGCCGAAACTGGTGCCGCGCTCGGTAATGCAAATATTATGATTTCCGGAATCCTCCACCTTTTTAACAATATTTTTCACATCCCACGGCGCCAAAAACTGTCCTTTTTTAATATTAACCACTTTACCGGTTTTGGCTGCCGCCACCACCAAATCGGTCTGCCGACACAAAAACGCCGGAATTTGCAATACATCAACATATTTTGCCACTTCTGCGCACTGCCATACTTCGTGAATATCGGTCAAAATCGGCAAGTCCGGATACAGTTTGCGTATTTGCTCAAACGTCTTCATTCCTTCTTCCAACCCAACACCGCGTGCGCTGTTTATCGATGTGCGGTTGGCCTTGTCAAAAGAGGCCTTAAAAATATACGGCAACCCCAATTTTTGCGTAATCTCCACCATTGAGCCGGCAATAAAAATCGCATGTTCGCGGCTTTCAATCTG
>CACWUA010000008.1 GCA_902763905.1 uncultured Pseudomonadota bacterium
GTTCAGCGAATCCTTTGTTGCAAACTTATCATCTGCCGCTGTTTTGGTGTAAACATCGTCAGATTTCGCATAGTCTTGCAAGGTTGTACTTAAATCGTCTGATTTAACATAGTCATTCAGCGAATCCTTAGAGGCATAATTTGCGTTCAGATATGCTGTATCTGCCGAAATAACATTGTTTGCAATACTGATACCGGTGCCTGCGGTATATGAGCCGCCGGAACCGCCGGTAACGTCATATTTTCCGGTTTCGGAATTATACTCTAAACCGGTGCCAAATAAATCTTTGGTTTCATCTTTGGTATATACTTCCGTCTTAGTGTAGACATTGTCGGTCTTAGCAAATGTGTTATCAACCTCTGTCTTTGTGTAGACATCATCAGATTTCGCGTAATTGTTCAGCGAATCCTTTGTTGCAAACTTATCATCTGCCGCTGTTTTGGTGTAAACATCGTCAGATTTCGCATAGTCTTGCAAGGTTGTACTTAAATCGTCAGTATATGAGCCGCCAGCTCCGGCGATTGCGTCATTTAACTGCTTGACATTAACCGCGTCGGTGTCGGCGGTACCGGCTTTAAGGTTAACGATTTTGCGCTGTGTGGCGGTGCTGCCGATAGAGATGGTGTCTTCTCCGCCGTCGGTGGAATTGGTACCGATTACCACCGCATTCTTTGAGCTGGCAATCGCACCGGTACCGATTGCAATAGAACTTTCTCCGCTCGCCGTGGTTTTTCTCGCATTATATGCTTGATTACCTAAAGCCAAAGCATACTTTCCGCTCGCAGTTGCAGAAGAACCAATCGCCGTGGCATAACGGTCAACGCTAGCAGTAGTTGCACCAGTCGCCGGATTAATTGTATCATCAGAACTCTGACCTGCGGTGCTTCTAAAACCAATCGCCACCGAACCTAAGCCATACGCGGCGCTACTGTTGCCAACCGCTAAGGAATAATATCCGTGCGCGGTGTTTTTGTAGCCAAACGCTGAGGAAGAATCTCCGTGCGCGGCGCTATTGTAGCCAAACGCTGAGGAATTAGGTCCATACGCGGTGTTAAGCCAGCCAAACGCTGAGGACACACTTCCTTTTGCGGTGTTGAAATTACCAACCGCCGAGGAATTTAGTGCGCTCGCGGTGCTTGTGTTGCCAACCGCTAAGGAACCATCTCCGCTTGCAGTACTTCCTAAACCCATCGCCAATGACCCACTGTTGCTAGTGCTGTTTTTACCAATCGCAACGTTGGCATTTGTAAGACAATTTATGACATCAGTTAAAGAACTTGAAGATGTTAAATTCGAGCACCCTGTTGCGGCATTCGCCACTGGTGCCATAGCCACACCGAGAGCAAACAGCCCCACATTGATTAAAAAACATTTTTTCAGCACGCTCCCATATTGGCGCGTTAACAACCCTATCCCCGTTTCAGATAATTTCAGCATAAAATACTCTCCATAATTGTTGAAGTTAAAAAATAATGACCACCTTTCATACAGGCGGTCGGAGAGTTCGAAAATCATAACATCTTAAATGACTCTTCCAGCCTTTGAAACCTTTTCTCAGAGATAAACAGCGGTTTCTGAACATACGCTGAAAGCTCCCCGACCATATTGCTATGAATCGGGGATATATTAACTATCGGCCACTATGCCAAACATGCGGCCGATAAATTCACGATGTTACATCCCTAACACCGAAGATGTTATTGAGCTTTCGACAGCTCTCTTGCGCCAATAAGGCACTCAGAATGCGGATAACCGTATTCACCCTTTATGGTAAATATTTTTTTTGGAAAAGGTAATAAATATTTTGTTTATGCACAATTAAAGAAAAGTGTTGTTTTTTTTAATAGAACATAACTTCTTGATTCACCGATATTTCGAACAGACACTTTAGCATAGTGAGAAGAATCCATTTTGCCTGAAGGACGAAAACATCTGCAGCGTTGCCGGATACTTCGACTCTATCCTCAGTATGATGTAAAAAAACACGGTAAGAGATTAGTCTTACCGTGTTTTTTTAGTGTTCATCCAAATCAATCAGGTGACTGTTGGCCGAATAAATCAATGTGTTCACACTGTTTTTCATTCGGATATTTTCCAACACGTTCACCGGAAGCAGAATATGCTTTTCAATTTCCAGATTGCTCATCAATGCGATGACTTTGCGTTCGTCCATACCTAAATCAAACCAGAAATCAGCATTCTTCAGTGTTTCTTCCGGAAAATTACGTACCGCCGGTATGTTCATTTCGTACAGGGCGGTACGGATGTCCTCAAGATTCAGCTGTTTCATCAATGTGCTGATTTATTGCGTCAAGCAGTGCCCCCACAGTGTTGTCTCGGGTTTTATTAAAAGTTTCCCAAGAAAAGTCGAGCCACTGGTTGCGGCGCTCTAATTCAATAACTACATTGGCGACACGGATGTTGCCCATCTTGAGATCACGGCCGAAGTCGCAAGCCAACAAATCATCGTCGGCGAGGTCGTTGAGATTGCCGACATAGTTTCCGTTGTTGACATAGACAATGGCTTGCCTCATGTCTTTTACTGTAATTTTTTTCATAAGCATAAAAATTTGAAAATAATGATAATTTCCAAACAGAGTAATGAAAATTGTCGATTCTGTCAAGGAAATTTATTGAAAAATATGCGCATATTTGCCGCTTTTTGCTTTTCCACAGTGTTACGGACAAAGCGTGTTAATTTTTTAAAAATTTTTTACACTTTTATAATATGTTGAAAGTACAGAATATTTTTCAATATATATTGCAACTTACAAGAACAAAAAACGAACAGTTAATAAAATGCTAAAAATTACCATTGAATCCCATAAAATACCATGTTATACCATTTAAATGTGAGGCAACGGTAAGGAAAGGCAAAAAATGCGGAAAATCTTTCTGTTTATGGACACGATTTTCAACAAGGTGGACGCTAAAGGACGCGTTTCGCTTCCGGCTGACTACCGCGCCATTGCCAAAGAACTATCAACCGAAATAGTATGCTATCGCAGTTTGTCGGCGCCTTGTATCGAGGGCTGTTTAGAAGATTCGCTGGATAAGTTGGCGACCGAAATCGAAAATGCCACCGACTTCTTTTCGGAAACTCAAGATAATCTGACCAATTTGATTTTCGGCGATGCCAAACGTTTTGCGTTTGACAGCACCGGACGGATTATGCTGACCGAAAAACTCTTAAAACACGCACAGATTACCGATACGGCGGTGTTTGTGGGAAAAGGGCGCAAGTTCCAGATTTGGAATCCGCAAAATTGGGAAAAAGAAGAAGCACGGATTCGGGCCGAAGTGATGAAAAACAGACCGACGCTGAAAGCGCCGAAGGAGCAGGAATAATGGTTGTGCAGCGGCAGAAACATATTCCGGTTATGCTTAAAGAAGTGTTGGCATATTTACAGCCGAAAGACGGTGAAATATACGTTGATGCAACTTTTGGCAACGGCGGTTATACGCAAGCAATTTTGGAAGCTGCTGCTTGCAAGGTAATAGCAATTGACCGCGATCCGAATGTGCTGGTAAGGGCTAATGAGTTTAAGAATATGTACGATTCGCGTTTTGAGTTCAGAACCGGTAAATTCGGGGATTTTGCCGAATTGATACCGGAGCAAATCGGCGGAGCAGTGTTTGATATCGGAGTTTCTTCAATGCAACTCGATAATGCCGAGCGCGGTTTCTCGTTTTTAAGAGAGGCTGAGCTCGATATGCGGATGTCTTGCGAGGGAGAAAGTGCCAAAGATATCGTTAATTTTTATGGTGAAAAAGAATTGGCGGATATACTGTATCATTACGGCGAAGAACGTAAGTCACGGCAAATCGCCGCAAAAATTGCGGAATATCGTCGACACAAGAAAATCGAAACCACAACCGAATTAGCGGAGATTATTTATACGGTTATCCATAAGCATCCGGGAGAAATTGATCCGGCGACTCGGACTTTTCAGGCTCTGCGAATCGCTGTAAATGATGAACTCGGCGAATTGGAACGCGGTTTGCATGGAGCGGCGAAGCGATTGATTTCCGGCGGCAGATTGGTTGTGGTGGATTTTCATTCCTTAGAGGATAGAATTGTTAAGAATTATATGAAAGAAAACGGTGGTAAAAAAGTCCGTATTTCCAAATATGCGCCGGAATTGGTGCATGATGACAGTTTATTTAGTGAAGTTTCAAAGGCAATAGCGCCTACTGCGGAAGAATGCTTGGCAAATCCGCGGGCGCGCTCGGCCAAACTGAGATATGCGTTAAGGAGATAGACGACAATGGGTGGAAGTATCAAAACGGCAATGGTGGCTTTATGGTTTACGGTAACGCTGGTGGTGGCGTTCGGTTCGTCTGTTTTGAAAAATAAGGTTCAAGGTCTTGAACGACAATTGGCTTCGATTAACAACAGTATTCAGAAGGATATCGATGAAATACACGTTTTGAAAGCGGAGTGGAGCCATCATAACACTCCGGAGCGCTTACGTAAATTGGCTCAAGAACAATTATCTCTGGAAAATGCAAAACCTGAACAAATTATTAACTATTCTGCGTTACACTTCAATTATGAAGATGCTACCGATTCTAAATCGGTGCGGATGAATAAAAAAGATGTAACAACATTGGTTAAAGCAGAAGTTAAGAAGAATTAAAATGGGGTTTAACGTCGGTTTTTCAAAACGTAAAGAAGAGAAAGTTTATCTTCCGGGGCAGGAGATAAGGATTTCGCGCCGTGCCATTACTTCCAAAAGTTATACCACTGAAAATGATAATGTTTTGACTTGCAGACAGCGTACGTTTTTTGCAATGTGTTGTTTTGCCGCAGTGTATTTGATTTTGTGTGCCCGCGTAACCTACGTGTGTTTAGGTAACGGTATCAATATTGATACGGCTTTGGTTGAAATGTCGGATGATGATGTCATTCGCCTTAAAAATACGGTTAAACGTGCCGATATAATGGATAGAAACGGAGAAATTATCGCAACCTCTTTGCCAACGGTGAATTTATACGCCAACACTAAGCAGATTCGTCATCAAGAAGATGTTGCCGCGGTTTTAAGCGAAATTTTTCCTGATGATTCTTATGAATATTTTTTAAAACGCCTTAATCGCAAAGGGGCGTTTATATATTTGAAGCGAAATCTTTCGCCGTCGCAGCAATCACAAGTGAATAATCTCGGTATTCCGGGATTGGAATTTGAAAAATGCGAGAAACGTGTTTATCCGCATAAGAATCTTTTTGCACATGTTTTGGGTTCGACTGATGTCGATAACGCGGGAATCGCCGGTATTGAAAAATCGATGAACGATCGTTTGACTAGCTCCACTAAGCCTCTTTATCTTTCACTTGACCTAGGAATCCAGAATCAGATTCGCGATGAGTTGATCGCCGGAGTTAAGCAATTTAACGCTGCCGGTGGTGCTGCGATTCTGATGGATGTGAAAACCGGTCAGATTGTTGCTATGACCTCGGTGCCTGACTATGATCCGAATGAAAACAGTAAATTCGGCGAAAAGGAGATGTTTAACTTTGCCACTAAAGGTATTTATGAAGCAGGTTCAGTGTTTAAGGTGTTCAATACCGCACTCAGTCTTGAAAGCGGAAAAGTAAAACCTACGGACAGGTTTGATACATCTCATCCAATTAAAGTTCATCGCTTGAAAGTTACGGATCCGCATGGTTCGCACGGATCACTTACTCCGGAAGATATATTGGTGGAATCGTCAAATATCGGTTCGACTCTGGAAATTATGCGAGTCGGTAAAAAATTTCAGCGCAAGTTTTTGCAGAGTATTAATATGGACAAGGCTTTAACCGAATTTGAGCTGCCGGAATTGGCAAAACCGTGGTTTTTACCAGAGAACAAGTGGGGCGAAACGTCAATGGTTACAATTAGCTACGGTTACGGCATTTCTTCGACTCCGCTGCATATCATTACGGCGTTTTCGGCAATCGTAAACGGTGGAATTTATCATCAGCCGACATTATTATATAATCATAAACATAAAGGTAAACGTATTGTTTCCGAAAAGACATCCGATTCGATGCGCACTATGCTGCGGGCGGTGGTAACACGAGGTACGGGAAGACGCGCCAATGTTGAGGGCTATCAGGTAATGGGAAAAACCGGAACGGCAGATAAGCTTGAAAACGGGCATTACAATCATAGCAAAAGTATTTCTTCATTTATTTCGGCGTTTCCGCAGTCTAATCCGAAATATGCATTGCTAGTGGTGATTGATGACCCTAAAGCCAGTAAAGAAACGTTTGGCTACACTACGGCGGGTTGGAATGCTGTGCCGATTACCAAAAATATCATCTCTGCAGTAGCTCCACAATTGAATGTTAAAGCTGATTCCGACTTGGAAAAGCAAAAAAGCATTGTAGATGCGGCGTACAAAGTAAAAAAACAGCTTTAATAGAACTAAAATATATAAAAATAATGCACAGTTTTTAACTTTATTGCTATTTTTTTATTTTTCTTGTTGAAAAATTTACGATTATTACTTAAGTTAACACTGTATTAGTTGTTATACAATTAAATAAACAGTCGTAGCAATACGATAATATTAAAAACCATATGGAGAAAATAAAATGAAAAAACTTTTAAGTTTGTTCGTAGCTCTTGTAGCTTTATCAGGTTGTTCTGTATTTGGTGCCGATGGCGGTTTGTTCAGCGGTGCTGATTGTGAATCCAGATTGGCTCGTTCTTTTGCAGAAAATACAACGGACACTGTATTCTTTGATACAGACAGCTCGGCTTTGTCTGCTGAAGCTCGCGCGGCTTTGGATACGCAGGCAGCTTGGTTGAAGAGCCATGACGATGTTAATGTAATCGTTCAAGGTTACTGCGATGAAAGAGGTACTCGTGAATACAACTTAGCATTGGGTGAACGCCGCGCTAACGCTGTAAAGGCTTACTTGGTATCTCAGGGTGTTGCTGAACATAGAATTTCTACGATTTCTTACGGTAAAGAAAGACCGGCAGTATTCGGCAGCAACGAAGCAGCTTGGGCTCAAAACCGTCGTGCCGTTACAGTTGTCAGCTCTGCTGAATAATACGACACTTAAGGTAATCCATTAAGAGGTGCAACTTATCAGGTTGCACCTTTTTCTGTGTTAATTTAAGCTGGTAAGGATGGTTTACTTAAGTTATTCAGAAAGATTCCATTGATCAATTTTGTTGTTTCTTATATACAGATGCAGATTAATAGGTCGAACATTCCGGATATTGTGCATATTTCAGCTTGTGCTTGTAATATCGAAAAAAAATTATTATAAGTATTTCAGTGGCACTTTATTAATGAGGTTTGAAATGAAGTTTACAAAATTATGTTTAATATGTTTGTGCAGCACTCTGATTGCAAATGATGCTTCGGCCGCCGATTTGGCTCGTGAGATTGAAACTCTGCGTGAAGATGTAACGGTTTTGCAACGTCAATTATATCGTGAAAATGATAAAACATCTTCAGCTAACGGTGATGTTCAGACTAAAATCAATGAGTATGACGAGGTTATTCGTAAATTGACGGGACGTTTGGATGAACTTGAGCATCAGCTTAAGGAAAATGGCGAAAAACTCGAAAGATACAACAGAGATATGGAAGTTAGATTAAAGATTTTAGAAGGGCAGCCGATACCTGATAATTTGGCGGCTCCTGTTCCTAGGTTTCCGACAATTTATAATGCCCCTGTAGCTCAAGATGCAGCAGAATCCGTGGTCGGTGATAAAATTAAAGGGGAGGACTTAAACTCTCTTGAAAAAGAAGAAACAAAAGAGAATAATGCGGCAACGAAATCTAAACCGGCACCGGTTGCCATAGCATCAAAGTCGATTCCGACAACTGCTGTAGCTCCGAAACCTGCTCAGGCAACAGCAACAAAACAGAATGCGACTCCGGCAGTTTCTTCAGCCGAATCTAATAATCCGCAAACAATGTATAACGCCGCTAAGAGTGCGTACGACAGTGGTGCTTATGATAGGGCCGGAAAATTGTTTGGGGAGATTGTGGAGCAGTATCCGAAGCATGCTTTGGCCAGCAGTGCACAATATTGGCTGGGCGAAGTTTATCTCAAAAAAGGTGAATACAATAAAGCTAAAGTTGCTTTTAAGGATGGTTTTGACGATTATAAAAACGGTAACAAAGGTGCAGATAGTTTGTATCGCTTAGGCACAACGTTTGAATTGTTGGAGGATAATCATCGTGCATGTTTGGTTTTGGCAAGCTTTGATGATGAATATCCTAATGCCGACAAAGAGTTAAAATCTAAGGTAAATGTTGAGAAAATCAAACTCAACTGCAAAGAGGTTTTGCACGGATATAAATAATTGCAAGAATTTTTCGCAAAATATCAAATTAAGGTCCGGAGAATCGCCGTAGCCGTATCAGGTGGCGCCGATTCTCTGGCACTTGTTTTAATGGCCAAAGAGCAATTGGCGGTTTTCGGTTATGAAATAATTGCGCTGACGGTCAGTCACGGGTTGCGCCCGAGTTCGGAAGAGGAGGCGCGATATGTGGCAAAAATTATGCAACAATACGGAATCGAACACCATATTTTATATTGGCAAGGTGCAAAACCGACTACAGGGATTGAGGAAGCGGCGCGACATGCCCGTTATAAATTGCTGACCGAATGGTGTCGGCAAAATGATATCAGAGTTTTGCTGACGGCACATCATTTGCAAGATCAGGCCGAAACGTTTTTGATGCGTTTGCAACGCGGCAGCGGGCTTGAAGGCTTGTCCTGTATGCGTGAAATTACCGAGCGTGACGGAGTGTTGATTTTGCGGCCGCTGTTATATTTTTCACCGGAAACAATGCAAAATTATCTGCAACAAAAAGGAATTGAATGGGTAAAGGACGAGTCTAATTCGGATACGCGTTATTTGCGCAACCGAATCCGTGCTTTTCTCCCACAATTGGAAAGTGAAACGCAGATTTCGGCCGAATGTTTGGCATTGACGGCAAAGCGCCTGCAAAGTGCAGAGGATTATATTGAAAAGCAGGTCGATGAAGTTTTTGTCTGTCAGGTGCAATCAATCGGCGATATTGTGTATTGCTTTAAATATACGGATTTTTTAAACTGGCACGACGAGATTAAGTTCAGAATTTTGGCACGCCTGTGTCGGCGTGAATATATTCCGCGTGCCGAAAGATTGTTGAACGCCATTGTTCAAATGCGGAAATTACCGTTTGTCGGGCTTACTCTCGGCGGAAAGGAAATTTTTAAGGCATACGATAAAATTTGGGTTGTGCCGGAGTTGACGGCAAAACGTAAGTCGAGCCGCGCCGCATGGAAGGATTTTGTTGCGGCGAATCGGCAATTTCAAAATCAGAAAATTCCGCATAAGGCACGGGTGGCGATTTTGCACAAGGCGGGAGCAGAGGATGATTTATAATAATTTGGCCGAAATATCTGCCGGTTTTGATTTGTTTTTGTTTGATGCCTACGGTGTTTTTTGGGAGGGCAACAAGTTTTATGACGGCAGTTTGGAAATGATGCAAACGTTGGTTGCGCAGGGCAAAACGGTGGTTGTGATTTCAAATTCGACGCAAATGGCGGAAGATTTAATCGGTAGTTACGGCAAGCGCGGAATGGTGCAAGGGCGAGATTATAATTATATGCTGTCGTCCGGCGATGTGTTGCGGCAACATTTGCTGAAAGCCGATATTACCTTTGCAAATTGCCCGCATCCCCGCAAATATTATGTTATCGGAAAATCGCACGACAAGGCTTTTGCCGATACGCCGTATCAGCAGGTGAGTACAATGGAAGAGGCCGATTTTATCTATTGCGGTGTGCCGTTTTTGTTTGATGAAGATGTGGCGGCATATCCGCAATATAAAAATATGTATTGGCCGGTGAAAAATAATGAAAGCGGCGGGGGAAAGGTATGGGATACCACTACGCCGGAGCCGTTCGAGGCAAAGGTGGACAAGGCAGTGGCCTTAGGATTACCGGTCTTGAATGCCAATCCGGACTTTACCGCCAAAGAGGGACATCCGTTGGTGCCGGAAGCTGAGGCGGTTTTTGTGGTGCGCAACGGAACTGTCGCCGAAATGTTCAGAAAACGCGGCGCCGAAGTTTTGGAATACGGCAAACCGCACACCAATATTTATAATTATACGTTTGCCATGTTGCAAAAAAACGGAGTAAGAATCGATAAAAAGCGAACCTGTATGATTGGGGATACGGTACGCACCGATATTAAGGGAGCCGTCAATGCGGAAATTACGCCGATTTTGTGTGTGGGTGAGACGGAGTCGGAGCGGGCATTTGGTGAAACGGCGGATGTGATTCGTGACCAGGTGCTGGGTGGCCTTGCCGATGTATCAGAGGAAGATATTGATAAGGTGATTATTGCTTATGAACCAATTTGGGCGATTTCGTCGTACCAAAAATATGACTAACCTGACGATGGAGGAGCGCTTTCAGCTGATGCGGGAAATTGCGCTGGCGGAGAGTGTGATGTTTAAGCTTTTCCCGTGTGAACAGGATAATGTGGCAATGATTGGTAATATGACGCCGCAGTTGCACGTGCATATCGTGTGCCGCAAAAAGGGAGATCCGGAGTGGCCGGATACGGTATGGAATCGCACTACCGGCAAATATGATCCGGCTCAAAAAGCCGAAATTATTGCCAAGATTAAAGCGGAATTTACGGCGCAAGCCAAAGATATTAAATACGATCAACTTTAACAAAGGACGAAAAAATGAGCAGAGTAATTACTTTAATGCCGGTCAGATTGGCCGCCACCAGACTTCCGAATAAGCCGCTGCGGGTGATTAACGGCAAGACGATGGTGCAACGTGTGTATGAAAATGTTAAAAATGCACTGGATACGGATATCGCTATTGCCGCCGGCGATCAGGCGATTGTAGATGAGTGTAAAAAATTCGGGGCAACGGCGATTTTAACCGATCCGAATCTGCCGAGCGGTACCGACCGAATTGCCGCCGCGCTCAAAATTTTGGATCCGGACGGTACAAAATATGATATAGTGGTGGATTTTCAGGGCGATAACATCAATGTCGACCCGAAGGTTACGCTGCCTTTGGTAGAAATGGTGGAGCGCACCGGTTGCGATATTGCCACTTGCGGTATGCTGATTAAAACCGAAGAAGATAAGAACAATCCGAATGTGGTAAAAATCATTATGGGCTTAAAAGAAGGCGAAAAAGAGGCACGTTGTTTGTATTTTACGCGTGCAACCGCGCCGTATACACGCAATCCGGAAAAGTGTCCGAATCAGGATTTGTATTATCACATCGGTATTTATGTTTTCAAAGCGGCATCGCTGCAGAAAATGGTGTCGTTGCCGACCGGCGTGCTTGAAAAACGCGAGGCTTTGGAGCAGTTGCGTGCGCTTGAAAACGGAATGGATGTTCGCGCCATGTTGGTGGATAACATCAAACTGGTGCAGGAAGCACCGGCAGATATCAATACCGAAGAAGATTTGGTCAACGCTCTGCCTTATATTAAATAAATGCGTCTGATGGGGTATTACTTGTTGTTTTTCTTGTGTACATGTTTTTGTACACGTTGTCGAACAGCTTCGTACAAACCTCGCTATCTGTGTCTGTCAGCGGCTGCGCTGGTAATGTTTTCGCGTTCATGTACGTTTCTGCGTGTCACTCAAGAAATTACTCCATATCTGCCACTTTTATAACAAAAGTAATATATCAATTTATGAGCTTGACTATTTAAATAAATTAAGCAATAATGGCGAAAATTAAAAGTATTTAAGCGTTTATGTAAGGAGTATGACAATGAAAGTTAATCAATCCGGCCGTTCAATGATCGAAATGTTGGGTGTGTTAGCCATCATCGGTGTTTTGTCTGTTGGTGGTATTGCCGGCTATTCCAAAGCTATGAGTAAATACAGAACCAATAAGGTTTTGGATCAGGTTTCTATGATGATTACCAATATTCGTACCATGTATGCACAGCAGCAGACTTATGGAAATTTGGATAATTCGGTGGTTATTGATATGGGGCTGGTGCCAGAAGAACTGATAGTGCCGAATTTACCGGAAAATGCCGCCGGTAAGTTACGTAATATTTTCGGTGGCCGCGTGTTTGTCGGTGCTTCGTCTTTGGATGGCGCCGGTGAAATAGGTAAAGTCGATAAAAATGCGTTTATTATTTCATTTTACGGTTTAACTCGTGATGCTTGTATTGCTATGGCTACAGCCGACTGGGGTGCAGGTTCTTCTTCCGGTTTGCTTGCTATGCATATTTACAGCCAATCTAAGGGAACTACCGTGGATCCGACTTCTATTGATGCTACGCTTGATGCAGTAAGCAAATATACGCCGGGCAGTATCACACAAATGAGCGCAATTGCTGTGCCGGGTGATGAAAATGTAAAGGTTCCGTTGTCGGTTGATCAAGCACGTTTGGCTTGTTATTGTCCGAGCAAATCGCTCTGTGCCGTCAGCTGGAAGTATTACTGATACGGAAAATTTGGTATGATATAAAAAACACCTCATTTGAACTGTGTCCTAAAAGTCGGACAGTTCGTTTGTGGTATTTTTTATAGTAAGAAAATACCGACGATTGTATCGTACCCGAACATTATTTTTCCAAAAAGAAGCGCTATGTAACAACGTTTGTAAATTTAAGCAAACACAAAGTGTTTGACGTTGTCTTGTGTTGCAGCGAAGAAGAGCTTATTCCATATTTAAGCAAACTTAAAGGTAAAGACAAAGTTCGAGTAATTGTAATGGATTTAAGCTCAAAATATCGTTCTATTGTCAAGAAATACTTTCCGAATGCGATGATAGTCAGTGATCGGTTTCACGTTATTAAATTGATTTTGGAATGCTTTATGTGCTTAAATTAACTTGATAAATGGTCAAACTGGTGATTGATACTTTTTATAATTTTTTACCCCGTCTTGCAACTCAGCTGTGTTGGGTCACTTGTCCACTAAATTCGTTGTCGCTGTTGCTCCAACTTATTAAGTGGTCTTCGCCCGTTGTCGAAAACCAACAAAAAAAAACACCCGAAGGTGGTTTTCTTTGTTGGTGAGCTCGGTGGGATTGTTTCGCTCCGCGTTTCCTTCGCACTCATCGCCTACGGCGACCGGCATACTCTCGTCTGCCTTTCGCTTGGCGTCGAACCCGCGACCCTTTGATTAAAAGTTTAAGAGGAGTCGATAAAACAATGACTTACATAAAAATCTAAAAAATTACATTTAATTACAAAATTATTATTGACTTTCAATAACTTATATGTTACTTTTCATTACATAAGGTTGCACGAGATTCTTTTAATTTTGCTTACTATGTGCTTACCAGTAAGCAGCCAGTAAGCAGACATAAAAAGGGGCTAAAGATGAGAATAATAAAAAGCGAAGTCGATAAAATTAAGTTTTCCGATAAAGATGTGTTTTATTGGGATGATGAATTAAAAGGTTTTGGCATTAAGACCACAGCGACAAGCAAGACATATATAATACAGGGACGCGTTAATAATAAGAGTATACGCCGTAAAATTGGTAACGTTGGCACGTTAACGCCGGATGAAGCCCGCAAAGAAGCAATTAAATTATTGGCTGAACTTGTAAAAGGCGTTGATATAAACGCCGAAAAGAAAAAAGACCAAGCCAAAGGCGTAACACTTAAACAGGCTTATGATGACTATAAGCGGATTAAACGGTTGAGAGATACAACGCAAGCCGGATATGATAGCGCGTTTAATACCGTTTTTAAGGATTGGCTTGACGTTGAGATTAAAAAAATAAATCGCGATATGATAGAAAATAAATTTAAGACTTATAGCAAAGATAAGCCGATTGCGACAAATTTATATTTTAGAGCATTAAAAGCCGTGTTTAATTTTGCGATTGAAAAATATTGTATTGACGGCGAGCCGGTTATACCGTCGAATCCGTGTAATCGGTTAAACGTGTTTAAGATGTGGAACGAGATGAAGCCGCGCGACCGTTATGTTAAGCCGGCACAAATAAAGATGTTTTATTATGGCGTAACGCCGGATGAAGTCGATACGCCGTATATCAAAGCCGTAAAAAATCAATGCAAGTTTATTTTATTTACCGGATTGCGCGACCAAGAAGCCGCTTGTTTAAGACGTAAGGATATTGACTTTGATGAAAAGACAATAACGGTTGAGGACACTAAAAATCATCACCGGCATATTTTGCCGTTTGGCGAGTGGTTAGGCGGATTTTTAAGCGAATTGTGTGAGGGTAAAAAGCAAAATGATTATATTTTTGCGTCGGGTAATAAACACGGACACCTTAAAGACCACCGCAAAGCAGTAAGACAAATATCAAAAGATTGCGGCGTAGCGTTTAGTTTGCACGATTTGCGGCGCACGTTTGCCAGTATTGTGGCAAATGATTTGCCGTTTGTTGTGTCGGAATATCATCAACAGAGATTATTAAATCATATACCGCAGGATGTACACAGCAAGCATTATGTGCAATTTGCGGACGAAGCATTAAGAAAGCCGATGCAGGCGGTTGAGGATTATATTTTGGCGCAAGCCGGAATAAAAGAGCCGGTTAAGGATAATAAGGTTGTCGATATAAAGGATATAAGAAAAGACGCGTAAAAGCGTTTTACAATATTATTAAAATAATTTGTTATTTTTGTTACTTTTGTTACGAAAAACGCGAAGCCCTTATAAAATCTATGTTATCGGCGATTTGAATTGTAACAAAAACCGAAAAAACAGATAACAAATATAACATTTTTGCGCTTGAAGCGGTGGAATTTTCTGACACGATGAAAAAGGTTATTTTCTTACACAGTAAAAAAAGGCGATATATCCACCGCCTTTTGATTGTTGATATATGCAGGATAATGCTTGAATAAATGACCGTTATGTGAACGAATAGAAGTATAAGGAATAATAAGCAAAGAGGGCGGAATAATGGATAAAGCAACAGCAAAAGATTTTAATTTAGATGAAGATATACCACAAGAATTTATTGATGCGTTAGATGATGTAAGAGAAAAAATAAAAGCTGAAATAAAAAAAAATCAAAATACACCGGCGGAAACGTTATATAGTGGCATATTTAGGATTGTAAGGAATTTTGCCGTTGATATTATTGAAAAGGCTGATAAATACAAAGATATTGCATACACAATAAAGAATTTAACCAAGCAAGAAATCGCAGCAGAAAAAAGTGAAAAAGCAAGTATTAGTATACAACAACGTTGGGATAAAAATCCCCAAAGAAATGCTGAAATAGAACAGACAATCAATATTGCTAAAGAAATATTATTAAAATCACAAAAAAAACATACTTTATCATCTTTGGAAAATGAAATAAGAAATTATTGTGCAAAAAATGGCATAGAACATATAAGAACACCGCAAACTTATAAAGGTTATATAGAAAAAAACAAAGAGATAATGAAGCAATTAGATTGTGAACGCCTTAGAAAAAGTCGATATTAGATACGACGTATTTAATATTAAAATGAATGTATTAAAAACACAAAATCAAAAAACAATGTAACCCTTAAGATGTGAACAGCATTTTGAGGGTTTTAAAATGTTTTCACGTTGGAAAAATTTATTTTAATACGGAGTTTTTAAAATGGCTGAAAACATTATTGATTTACAAAAGCAATTTATAGCGGCGGATGATGAAGCGATGCTTTCAACGAATATTGTGGCGGCATATACCGGCTTGTCGATTAGTTGGTTTAACAACAAAGCATATCAGGGCGGTGGTATTGGTTACACAAAACTGTTAAACAAGCGGCTTTATAAAAAGGCGGATGTTTTGGCGTGGTTGGCAGAAAACAGCCAAAAGGTAAAATCAACGTCGGAATATAAAGGCGGTAATAATGGCTGATATTGCCTTATTATATGAAGCGTTGATGTGGCGGGGTATAAGCGCGCGACCGAGAAGCGAAAAGCCGAACATAAGCGGGTTTTTGCGGTTTGGCGAAAATGCGCGCTACTACGCCAAAGAGAGCGATAACGGCGACGGTTGGTTATTCGGTGATTTTGTGGACGGTTGGAACGATAGCGTTTTTGAAAAGCAGGCGAAGCCGTTAAATGCGGCGCAGATTAAGCTGCGTAAGCGCGAAGCTGAAAAGGCACGGAAAAAGGCGGCAGAGATGCAGGCGCAAATGTGGCAATCCACCGCACAAAAGGCGTTAAAACTATGGCAACAGGCGCAGGCGGCAGATTCGCACGATTATTTAAGCAAAAAGCAGATACAGGCGCACGGCGTAAAAACGGCGATTTATAACGGCATTAAATATCTTGTTATACCAGCAAGCGATGCAAGCGGTAAAATATGGACTTTGCAATATATCGCACCGGACGGACGCAAGCGGTTTTTGAGCGGTGGCAAGAAAAAAGGATGCTTTTATATTATCGGCGAGCCGGACAAGCAAATAATTGTTTGCGAGGGGTTTGCAACCGGCGCAAGCATAAACGAAGCAACGAATTGCGCGGTTGCGGTGGCGTTTGACAAAGGCAATCTTGAAAGCGTAGCAAAAGCGATGTTGTTAAAATATCCGGCTTGCGGGGTTGCGATTGCGGCAGATAACGACATAAAAGAAAACGCGCCGAACGTAGGGTTAAACGAAGCGGCACGCGTAGCAAAAATCTATAATCTGACTTTATTTATACCATACTTAAAATGCGGTGGCAAGTGTGATTTTAACGATGTTGCGGTTTTTGAGGATTTGGATGCGGTAAAGAGTATTTTTGAGCGCGGCGGCATTGAATTGGTTGATATAAATAAAGAGGTATGAAATGGAAAAAAACAACGGTAAAACGGCGGTAATAATGCCGGAAAGTGATATTTTTGAAGCAGAAAAGCGGGCAATACGTTTTATGACTAAAGACGGCAAATTGCATAAAATAGCAGATGATGACAGCGAGCCGAAGCCGGTTTGTGCAAATATTGATGTGTTGGCGGATGCGCGCGACAGGCAGGCGAACGGTTGGAGTAAGTTAATTCAATTTAAGGATAGGGACGGCAGGGATAAAAGGGTTTTATTGCCGAATCGGTTATTTGCAAGCAACGACGGACGCGAAATTAAAGAGTTGTTATTTGATAAAGGGCTTATAATTCAAAATAAAAAGCTGACAATCGATTATTTGCGCGAGTGTGAAACGAAAAGGCGCGCCTTAATTGTTGATTGCACCGGTTGGCACGATAACAAATATATCTTTTCAAACAGCGAGATATTAGGCGAAACGGATGAAATGGTATATTATGACGGCGACAGCGGCACCGATTTTGATTGCGCCGGAACGCTTGACGATTGGCGCGATAATATCGGTAAATATTGCGCCGGAAACAGCCGGTTGATATTGGCGGTATGTACGGCGTTTGCGAGCCCCTTATTAAAGATTGTCGGGCAGGATAACGGCGGCTTTCATTTTGTAGGAAAATCACAAACAGGCAAAAGCACCGCGTTAAAAGTTGCTTGCAGCGTGTTCGGCGGTAAGGATTATATCAAACAATGGCGCGCAACGGATAACGGATTAGAGGGGACGGCAAGCAATCGGAACGATGCGCTTTTAGTGTTGGATGAAATCGGGCAAATGAATGACGGCGCGAAAATCGGCGAAGTTGTTTATATGTTAGGCAATACCAAAGGCAAAGCCCGCGCGAATCGTAACGGCGACTTAAGAAAACCTAAGGAATTTACACTTTTATTTTTATCATCCGGCGAAAAAACATTAAATGATTGTATGACGGAAGCACGGAAAACGCTGAAAGCAGGGCAAGCGGTTAGGATGTTGGATATACCGGTTAATCAACAATATGGCTTGTTTGATGAATTGCACGATAAAAAAGACGGCGCGGAATTGTCGAATTATCTGAAAGAACAGGTTTTGAAGTATTACGGAACGCCGGCGCGCGCCTTTATAAATGCTGTTATAAAAGACGGTAAGGACGCCGTTAAACAGCATTTTGATGAAGTGTATGACAAATTGGTAACGGAATATTTACGCAAGCAAAAAGAAGTAAGCGGACAAGTGGAAAGCGCTTTTAAGCGGTTTGCGTTGGCGGCGTTTGCCGGCGAGTATGCAACGGCAAATAATTTGACCAGTTGGCAACAGGGCGAAGCAACGCAGGGCTGTATACAATGCTTTTTTGATTGGATAGACCAGCGCGGCGGATTTGGTGACCAAGAAAACAACGCGTTATTAGAGCAGGTAAGAAGTTTTTTTGAATTAAATTGTAATAGTCAATTTTGCGATAAAAATGCGATTGATACAAAAATTATCAATATGGCAGGTTATAAAGAACAGATTGACGGCAAAACAAAATATTACGTTTTACCTATGACATTTAAAAATAGGTTATGCGCCGGATTTAATCCAAAGCAAGCGCGAAGCGTTTTATTTGCAAAAGGTTGGCTTGACTATAAGGACTATATAACAAAGCCTTTAGGCGGTAATAAACGCGTATATCAATTTAATTCGGACTTTTTTGAAAGCGATTAAAATGAGTTTGTTTGAGGTTGATTTAAGCAAAGTAATTATAAACAGCCGATATTATAAGCCGGAAGCGGTAACAGAAAGCAAAAATGTTATTTTTGTTACCGCCGAAAGCAAAAATGTTACGGAAAATTCTGAAAATATTGTTGAAAATCAAAGTGTTATAGAAACGATAACAAAAATAACAAAAATAACAAAACAAAATCATAATATCGGGCAAATAAAAAGCGGTGGCGATTGTTGGAACGAACTGTTTGAAGAACGCGCCGCTATTATGGAGTATGAGGGCGGATTAAGCCGATTAGATGCGGAAGTTTGCGCCTTTGATGAATTGGTATATAGATTTTGCGATGTGAATAATTGTGATAATACGGATTTTGCCGTTGATGCTTTATTGGCGTTAGGTTTGAAAAATCCGTATAGAAAACCGGAATATCAATAATAATGGAGTAAAAAAGGATGAACGATAGTAATTTAAGGACATTAAGCCCGAACGAAGCCCGAGAGAACGGCAGAAAAGGCGGAATAATAAGCGGACAGATACGCAAAGAGCGCAAAGCCTTAAAAGAGCAGTTGTTAATGATGCTTGAAAGCGGCGATATACAGGAAAATATTTGTTTGGCGTTGGTAGATAAGGCGCAAAGCGGCGATATTAAGGCGTTTGAAGTTATCCGCGATACAATCGGCGAAAAGCCGGTTGAAAAAACACAGGCAGAGATAGCTTGTACGCAAGCCTTAGTTGTTTTTGATGAAGAGGTTGAAAATGACAGCGCAAAATATAAAGAGAAAACTGATTGAAGCAATACCCGAATTATTGATTTATAGAAAAGGCATTATTAGCGAAGCGCAAAAAAGAGCAAGGCAACGTTTGGGCGGGCAGATGACGTTAGGAAAGTGGGAAAAAGGCGAAGAAAAAGAACAATATGATATTGATTTGAGGGACGAAACACGGCTTGAATTCGTATTTATGTTGCGAGAACTTGCTTGTGTTATTGAATATAATACATTGCATAAGGACGAAGAAAATGAGTTTTGAATATACAATAAAGCAGAAAATCGGCGTTATAAGTAAGAAGCTGAACGGCGACACGTTGGAACTTAATTTAATACAATACGGCAATTATCCGGTAAAGTACGATTTAAGGCGGTGGAGTGGTGGCAATATGTTAAAAGGTTTGACAATGGATGAAGATGAATTGACCGGATTAAAGAACATTTTGAACGGTTACAAAATCGGCAAAAAATAGGTTTGAATAATCGGGCAATTTTTATTTTTTGCTTACTATGTGCTTACTGGAAAAATTTAAGGCTTTCAACAAAATCGCTGAAAGCCTTATTTTACAATGGTGAGCTCGGTGGGATTCGAACCCGCGACCCTTTGATTAAAAGTCAAATGCTCTACCGACTGAGCTACGAACTCATCTGAAACGATTATGCTTATAAAAGATAAAATCATTTGAGTCAATAGGAAAAATAAAAAAAGTTAAAAAAAATGAATTTAGTGTTTATTTATTAATAATTATGTGTTAGCATGTACCCAAAATGTAATTTTATTATTTAACTAAATGAGGTTTAATATGGCTCTGAGTAATGAAGTTGGTCAAAAAGGCCGTTACAGTATTTTGCAAAATGCAAAAGGCGAGATTATGTTGATGATGGATAGCCGTGTCGGCGGACCAGAGAATCCGCGTTTTATTTATGATGGTGGAGATACGGCTCTTTTGTATCGTTCGCAGGAAAGTTCTGTTGCGTTTCGGCATATTAACGAGGGTGCGCGCAACCCATTGAAATCGGTTTCCGAAATTTTGGTGGTGGAGATCGAAAATGATGATGTGGAGAGAGAGTATATTGTTCCGGTGCGTTTGGTTAAAGATGTCAATAATCTGATTCTTTCTTAAACGGAGACAGATTTTTTATGATTGCTTACACTGTACTCCTATTATTTTTTATCGGGATTTTCAGTAGCGTAAAAGTAGGTGTGAAAGTTGATAAAGTTCTGGCTTTTGTAACTTTTGCATCTCTTTTTTTTGTGTTCGTAAATTTTTGCGATGGTATGCTTGATGCAACGGAGCACTCTTTTTCTTTTATTTGGAATACATCACAAGGACGTAATTTGAAATTTGATATCTTGTCAAATGTATACAATTATGCGTTAGTTTTGCCGTGCTTTTTGATAACATTGCTTAGTTGCTTCAATAACTTATTGTTTCGTAATGAAGAACGGAAAAGCGTGTATTCTTCTTTGCTGATTTTTAATTTGGTGGCACTGATAGTGCTGATTACCAGTAATAATTTTGTGCAGCTTGTTTCTGCACTGTTTATTGTGGATATTTTGTCGCTGTTTATGATTAAAGATATACAAGCATCACAACGCTACGTTTTGCTTAATATGGCGGCAGATATGATGCTGTTTTCGGTTTTGGCGTTGATTAATGCGCGTGTGGATTCACTGGATATAAAAGAAATATTGAGATACAGACAAATCGGATTTCATGAAGATTATGTGGCTTTGACAGGGTTGACCGCTATTTTTGCCAAACTTGGGTTCGCGGTGTTTCAAATTGGAAATATGGCATTGAAAGATATTCGTTTTCATCGAATGCAGAGTGTGTTATTGTTATCTTCTCCGATGGCTGCACTGATTTTGCTGCTGAAATTGAATATGCTGTGGCGATTTTCAGATTATTTTAATATTTATGCAGACAGCATGTGCTATGTTACATTGATTTGGGCATTTGTCGGCAGTATTGTGGTTAATGATTTTCAGGCAAAGATAATTTATTGGCAGATGTCTTTTTGGGCATTGATGGTCGCACTTTTGCGCTTTTATGGTTTTATTTGGATTCCTGAATTTACTTATTTATTGATGGAGATGTACGTATTTATAAATGCGTTGTTTTTACTTTATTATTACAACAATCGTTGTCGTACGGTCTCAGAAATGATGAAACTAAGATTGATACATAAAAAAAGGTTGGCTTCGGTAGCGTTGATTGTGTTATTGACGGTAGCTGCCGGTGCCAATACATTGCTACAGATGTATAACCAAACAAACAGAATGTGTATATGGCTGTTTGCGATATTATTTCTTATTTCTACGGCTGCAACTCTGGGACAGATTTATTTTTATAAAGGCAAACATCTCAGAGGGGTTCAGCATGATATCAGATTTAAATGGACAGTTTGGACCGAATTGTTGTGTTTGTGCGGTGTGTTACTTTACGGCGGTAAAGTACAAAATGTTGCGGTATGGGTGATTCCAATCATATTTGCCTTTCTGTGGGTTTGTCCGATGTTAAGGAGTGCTGCATATTTTTATAAACTGCGCTTTTTGCAAAAGAGTGACTTGCTGGGCGATATTTATCTTTCGGTAATTAAATCTTTTCGTTTATGCGGACGAGTGTTTTGGCTGCTGATCGACCGTTTGTTTTTGGATAAACTTGTTATGGGACTGGCTGTGGTCTTGTCGCATATTTGTTTGCGTATGTTCCGTAAATTGCACAGCAAACCTATTTTCGGAGGATTGATAGTATTGCTGTTGTTGGTCGGTATGCTGTGGTACTCGTACCGTGCAGGAGAAATAAATGGCTGACTTATTGTTTTTGCTGATGGTTCTGCCGCTGTTGGGGTGTTTATTTGTTTTAACAGCGCAAAAAAATGAGAACAATGCGTTTAATGCCACTCTTTTTGCCGTAGCTACCGGAGTCGCAGTGATTTTACGACTATTGTCCGCTACCGTATATCCGATTGACGGACAAGGGGAGCAATATATGTATCAATGGTTGCATTCATCGCATGTGGAATTGTTGTTCGGTGCCGATTTACAATCATTGATTCTGCTGTTCGGTATTTATCTCGGTATTGTTATCGGAATGTTGGGATTACAGCAAAGTCAGCGACGAAGCAAATCGATGATGATATTGATTCTGGCATTTATCTGGAATATTAACGGTTTGTTCTTGGCAAGAGACGTATTGTCTTTTTATTTGTTTTTTGCCGGAATGATCGTACCGGTATTTATGTTGGTCGGAATGTTTGGAAATGTTAAGAAAGTATCGACACTGTATTTATATTTTGCGCTGAATTTTGTGGGGGCTTTATTATTTTTGGTGGCGACAATCGTAATTTATCGGCATCATCTCGGAAATATCGGAATGGCTGACTTGGCAGCAGCCAAAATGCCGCATAAAGCAGCATTGGTTTTATGGTTAACCATTAGTTTCGCGTTTTTGTCGCGGTTGCCTATTTGGCCTTGTCATTACTGGTTGTCATTGGTTAGCGTGGGAGCTAAAAATCCGGTGGTGTATATTGTTACGAATCTGTTGCCGCTGACCGGACTTCTCGGATTTATGCGCTTTTGGGAGCAAACAGTTCCGGAAAGTATGGACGCTTTTGTGCCGATAATAGATTTAGTCGGGGTTATGACAATGTTGTTTATCGCGTTTATCGGAGTTTCGTACAGAGAGTTTTTACCCAAACTGTTTTCGTATTCGGCGGTTTATTATTTGTTGTTCTTGTTGGTTATTGTTTTGTTGCCGGCCGAGTATGAAAAAAATATCGTTTATTCGTTGTTTATTTTTATTATAGTGAATGCGGCGTTAACAGTATTAGAAGCCGATGCCGAAAATGCGGCTTCGGAAAATGATTATTCGGTACGCGGTATTTTGGCTTATATGCCAAAATTGGCGCGCTTGATTACATTCTTTGTTTTGGTGGCTGTCGGTTTGCCAATTTCTTCAATGTTTTGGAATAATTTTGTGTTGATATCGGCACTGTTTCGCGAAAATTTTGCTATTGGCATTGGGGTGATGGTTGCCATAACATTGATTGTCATGGCTTTGGTATATGAGCTGTTTATGATGCGGAGTTTGCCTAAAGTTTATAATGCAGACTGTGAAATAGAGGATATTTCCGAGAAAAAAACAGGATTTTTCGCAGTTGTAATATTATTGCTGTTTTTGTCGTTCTTCAATCCGCTGTGGTTTGTGTTTTAAGGGGGCAGCATGTTGGAAAGTTTGATTTATTTTTCACCGGTTACAATTTTGCTTGTTGCTTTGTTGGTATTGATGTTCGGTGAGCGCGATGAAAATAATGCGTACGGATGTTTTCGCTTCAGCAGGATAATGTTGTTACTCAGCTTTGGACTTGCGGTTATTTTTTATAATAAATCAACCATTGTCGGTCTGACGGTTGGTAATAAATTTACATTACTTTTTGATGGTTTATTGTATGGCAGCGGGTTGGCTTTGTTATACCCCTCGCGCAAGTGGTTTGTTTCAATGAATTTTCCTGCGCATATTTTTTGCGGTTGTCTGTTTTTGTGTATATTAAGCGGAAGCTTGCTTATTTGCTCGGATAATCTGGCATTGACAGCGGTTTGTTGTTCGACAATGCTGATGGGAAACTATATTATGCTAAAGCAGGGAGACAGTAAAAAGGAAACAGATTTAGGCAACAAAGTATACATGTTTACGGCAATCTGCGCTATGGTTCTTTTGGCGGTTGCTACTGCCGTATTATATGAAAAAAACGGCTCCACGGCGTATTCGGAGCTGCGAGCAATGTTGGCGATAAATAAAGATAATCCTTTGCTCTTTGCGGCAATCGGAATGTTTGTAACTGTTTTTGTGTTGTTGTTAGGTGTGGCGCCTTTACATTTTTGTGCCAGCGAAGTATTAGGCAAGACTATTTTGCCGGTGTTTATGTATTTTTTGCTGATTCCGTTTAGTGCGGTTTGGGGTGGCTTTATTAGGTTTAATATCAGTGTTGCCGAGCCAATTTTGGGACAGTTACGATTATTTTATATGTCGGCAGCTCTTCTTTCAGTCGGGATAGGTGCAATAGGTGCATGCAGTGGGCAGAATATTCGCAAGATTTTTGCATATAGCTCGGTTTTTTATTCGGGAATTATTTTTTTAACCATTCGCAAATTTACACTTAATGCGGTTAGCTCGGGATTTGTATATCTAATACTGTATATGTTTGCTATTTACGGTATATGTATTTGTTTATTCGGGATAAAGAAAAAAGGCGATTATTTGTTTATGTTGAGTGATTTTGAGGGAGCCGCACAGAAACGACCGTATATTTCCGCCATGATGCTGATTTTTATGCTTTCATTGCTGGGGCTTCCGCCTTTTTCTGGATTTATCGGCTTGTTTGCTTCTTTAAATTATTTGGCATTGCATCATCATTTTTATCAATTGATTTATTTATTGTCGATGATGGCGGTGATTGCGTATGCTTATTTACAAATAATCAGAGTGATGTATTTTGTGGATAAAAGAACTTTATTTGACAAGGTTGATAGCGGTATACACATGGCAATTTTTCTTAATATGATATTGATGATTGTGATTACGTTGCAACCACAGTATTTGCTTACCGGTTTTCGTTCAATGCTGGAGGTGCTGTTTTTATGACAATATCTGGGTTTGAGATTATTTGTTTGGACGAAGTTGACAGCACTAACAATGTGGCGTTGCAATTGAGCAGCGGTATTGGCGGGCAGAAAAAGATTATACAAGCCAAAAGACAGACTGCGGGACGAGGAAGACGGGGGCGAATTTGGCATAGTGCAGAGGGGAATTTATTCTTCTCCGTGTTATTGGAATTTCCTTTGCGACAGCTGGGAAAACTGATTATGACGGCAGCGTTGAGTTTGCTTGAAACCATAAAACAATATGATCCGCAAAGTGATGTGTATTTGAAGTGGCCGAATGATGTGTTGTTGGATGGAGCAAAAATCAGCGGAATATTGCTTGAAAAAGGTGCCGGAGAATATATGATTGTCGGTATTGGAGTAAATATTGAGCATCACCCGAGTTCGATTGATATGCTTTATCCGGTAACTTCGCTTAAAGAAGCGGGAATTCAAACAAATGCAGAGGAGTTTCTGCAAAAGTATATGTCATTGTTTGTATGTAATATAAAGCGAAGCGCAGCAGATTTGCGGCAAGAATGGCTGAAAAATGCCAGAGGCTTGGGAACAGAGATTATGGTAAAGCAAAACGGAGAAGAACGAAGAGGAATTTTTCAAGGAATTGATGAAAATGCCAATTTACTTTTGCGAATCGGAGACAGAACGCAAAATATTTTGGCCGGTGATGTGTTTTATATAGGAGAAAAATAATGGCTGATTTTAATAAAGAGGGAATTTGGTTTTTGCCGCTCGGCGGTGCCGATGATATCGGAATGAATATGTATGTTTATGCTTGCGATGGCAAATTGATAGTGGTTGATGCCGGTTACGGATTTTTGATGGATGAGTTTCCGGGAATGGATTTGGCATATGCATCACCGGAGTTTCTTGATGATTATAAAGACGATATTGTTGGGCTTTTTATTACTCACGGGCATGAAGATCATTTGGGGGCAATTGCACAGATATGGCCGCATTTACAGTGTCCGGTATATGCTATGGATTTTACGCTTGGCTTAATTAAAGAACGCTTGAATGAATTTAAAATGGCTGATATGGTGCAGCTCAATTCGGTCAATCAGCAGCGAATTGTTGAAGTGCCGAATTTCAGCGTGGAGTTTATTCCGGTGGCGCATACCGTGCCGCAAACCTGCGCTTTGGCTATTCGTACCAAATATGGAAATGTGGTGCATGCAACCGACTGGCGGTTTGATGATGAGGCACTTTCTATGGTGCAGACCGACTTTGCTGCCTTAAAGCGCATTGCCGCCGAGGGAGTGGATATGTTGGTGTGCGATTCTACCAATGTAATGCTGGATAAAAAATTACCCTCAGAATCCGACGTGCGTGAAAATTTGCTGAAAATGGTGCCGCAAATAGAGGGTGGTTTACTGGTCACTTGTTTTGCCTCAAATATGGTACGGCTTGAAAGTTTGATTTTGGCGGCAGAAAAAGCGAATCGAACACCGGTTCTTTTGGGGCGTACGCTGTTAACCAATATTCAGATTGCGCGTGATTGCGGCTATTTTACCGATTTACCTAAGGTGTATTCAATTGAAGAGGGGAAGGATATTCCAAGCGATAAGGTAATGTATATCTGCACAGGTTCACAGGCTAATTATCGTAGCGCCATGAGTCTGATTGCCAACGGCGAGAGCAAATATGTAAAACTTGATAAGAATGACACGGTGATATTCTCATCAAAGATTATTCCGGGGAATGAGGGAAAAATCGAGCGCATGCAGGAAAAAATGGCGGAGCAGGGAGCAACAATTATTACCGAAGAGACCGATTTGGTGCATACTTCGGGACATGCCACTAAAGCCGATTTGAAAAAGATGTATGAATTGTTGAAACCGGCAATCGTGCTACCGGTACACGGCGATAAAAAGTTTATCCGTGAACATAAGAGATTTGCACTAAGCTGCGGAATTAATGAGGTTTTTTCAACCAGAAACGGAGATTTGTGCTTACTCAAAGATAAGCATATTGAGTGTGCGGAAACAGTGCCCACCGATATTTTGGGATGGGATAGAGGGCGTGCGGTGCCGCTTGGCTCGCAACTGATAAAAAATCGTCGGCGGATTGCCTATAACTGCTCACTCTTTATCAGTGCGGTGGTCAAAAATCATGAATTGCTTGATTTGCAAATGTCATCTATTGATATTTTGGAAGAAAGTGAATGGAATAAATTGGCTGCAGAAGTTTTGGGAAAAGTCAGACCTTTGGTGGAGAAAAGATGTTTAGAAACCGAGAGTAAAGGCCAATTTGAAGACTTTATTCGCGGACAAATTCGGCGGCGTGTTTATGCGGCAACAGATATTAAACCGGTTACGTTTTTACATGTCAGCTATCTTGAGGAGATTAATTCTTCAGCCAATTGAACAGCATGAATTTTTGATTTAAAAATGCCCAAACGATTATGCGTTGGCGCAAGTTAAGCATAGATAGCTTAAACGCACCGCCTTGCTTCAGCTCTTGCAAATTTTGCCTCAACAAATTATAGCGCTCGCTGTCTTGCACCGGATTATAGCGTGTCAAATATTCCTTAATATGCATACCGTAGGCATAGCGCGCGGCGATTTTTTGCAACACCCGACGCCATTGAGGATATGCAGCAATCAGCTTATTGATATCGAGACAAAGGTTCTTAAATTCTTCGATTCGCTTAAACGATAAATCCTTTAAAGTTTGCGAAGTTTCAATAATGCGATAAGCAATCAGCGGCGTGCGACAAACCACGGCCTTTTTACCTTTCAGCAGAATTTCTATATTCAAAAGAATATCGTTGATAGCCGGCAAATCAAGCGCAAAACGAATATCATCAAACAATTCGCGCCGATAAAGTTTAGTCCACATCAGCATTTCGATTTTCTTTTTGTGCACAAATTTATCGCTGAACGGTTGCTCCGACACAAAATCAATCTGCGGTGTCAGCGATGTATCGGCAAATTCGTAATTGCCGTGGCCGTCAAAACGTAAATACGAACAACAGCTCACATCGGCATCTTCGGCAACAATATTATGATACAGAATTTCCAAATATTGTGGATGATAAATATCGTCATTATCCAAAAAAGCAATGTATTTTCCGCGCGCCAGTTCCAACCCTTTGTTGCGCGCCGCACTGCCACCGGCATTGGCTTGACGATGAATTTTGAAACGATTGTCGGCGGCGGCAAAACGTTCCAAAATTTGCGGCGAATCATCACTTGAACCGTCGTCCACACACACAACCTCAAAATCTTTAAAGGTTTGCGCCTGCACCGCTTGCAACGTCATTTGCAAATATTTGGCCGAATTGTAAACCGGAATAATTATTGAAATAAGCGGCTCTGACATTACTTATTCTCCTTTTGCAAAGCAAAGTGTTGCAACGCGCCATTGAGCTTTGTTGCCACCACTTCCAGCGAATAATTCCGCGCGCAAAGTTCGTAGCCTTTTTGCGCAGTCTGCGCGGCTGCTGCGGGATTTTGTATCGCTTGCCGCAACTGTTCCGTCATAGCTGCAACATCGCCGGCATTAAATAAATATGCCGCATCGGAATTATGTGCAAAAATCTCGGCCGGCCCCTCTGCCAAAGAAGATATTACCGGTTTGCCGTGCAACATTGCCTCCAACAGCACAATTCCGAACGGCTCAAATCGCGAGGGCAACACAAAAACATCAATATTTTTGAAAAACTCGGTTTTATCTTGTACCCAACCGATAAGCTCCACTTCGTTTTCCAGATTGTTTTGCTTAATAATATCGCAGATTTTTTCGTATTCGGCGCGGTAAGTATCTTGCGGTGCTCCGCCGATAACCGCCTTAAAAGCAATTCCTTGTTTTTTAAGCTCTGCCAACGCTTCAATAAAGTCAGGGAAACCTTTCATCGGATCAAAACGCCCCATGGTACCGATAATCGGCGGATTATGAAATTGCGGCGGAGTAAAATCGCGTTTTTCGCTGATAAGGTTCGGAATAGTAAAGATGCGCTCGGCCGGATAACCTTTTTCAATAAAAATGTTGCGCTGATAATCGGTAATGGTAAAAATGCCATCGCATTTGTTAATGTGGCGAAACTTCGGATTATGCGACACCGCCACGATTTTGGCGCCGAGCAATCGCGCTACGGCTTTGAAAATATTGACGGCCTTTTTATTGTGAACAATGATTAAATCCGGAGCAAATTTCTTGAGCTTAAAATAAAGATACGGCACCAACAGCCAGTTATAATGTACAAACGGAATCTTCACAATATCATGGGGATTGAGTGTCTGTAATGCCGGCAGAATTTTGCACTTGTGATTAACCACAGTGCATACTTTGTGGTGACGTAATTGCAGCGCTTCGGTATAATCCAAAAAAGCTTGTTCAATTCCGCCCATAACATGGCTAATCATAACATTTACAATGCGCATTCTATTCTCCCAACCTACCGTTCAGCAAACACGTCAAAAAAGAATTTTCCGCCGGTTCTTTTTTATATTTCCAGCTCAATTTATGTATAAAAGTTTTAGCTTTTATTTCCGCCCATTTTTGCTCTGTATACGGCTCAAAAAAGTTATCCGCCAATTCGTAGCAATCGTCATAAATCAGCGGGGTTTGTGCCCATTGTCGTGCACATTCGGCATTGTTCTCCACCATTAAATCAAATAATGCATACCCGAAAAAATAATGAATAACTCTGTTTTCATATTTCCAGTACTCCAGTAAAAGTTTTTGTAAATTATGTACCAGAATGTTATTTGGCGCAGCTTTTATAAACCAAATTTGGAATTGGTACTGTTCATGGCAATGAAAGGCGAAAAATGGCGCCGAAAATATTATATCTGATAAAGGTGCTGTTAAAAACACCGTAGAATCCATCCAAATTCCACCGTATTTGGATAACAGCACCAACCTTAGTATATCTGCAAAATGTGCATTTGGAATATAACCTTTTCTATGTTTTTGCATAATATAATCGGGCAATTTGACATATTGTTCCATATTTTCGGAAGTAATAACGCGCAGTTCATAATCAGGACAATAGCGACGGATTGACTCTATACAACGCTTAACCACCGGCGGCAAATTTTCTTCGCCCTGCCACCAACAAGTCCAGATAATTTTCGGGCATTCGGCCGGAACGGAAGTATTTTTTTCGGACGTAACAACGTATAAATAGCGGCTTAAATATTTTTTTTCCGCCAGATAGCGCAAGCGCTTAAATTCTGTTTTGCGCTGAGACTTGTTTTGGTAGCGTAGTGCCGTAAACAAGCGCAGCCACAATACGTATAGCTTTACTCTTAAAAATTCCGCACGGCGCTGACAATGTTTTATAATACCCTGCATTGTTGTGTTCCGATAAATTAATGCTGAAAACATAATATATGATATAAGTAAAATAGCAAGTACTACGTTAGGTTATCGGATGATATTTTTGATGCTTAAAATACAAAAACCTGTCGGAGTTAACGACAGGTTTTTGTATCAATGTTTTTCGGAAATGTAGTAGCATTTGGAGAATTCCTCTTGCATTCTCTGATACTGGTTTCGTATCATTGGATGCAAACCAAGTTCGGGTTTAGAGATCATCATTTTTTCCATTTGCATCAATACCGATTTTATGTGATTCAGATAATTCAGAAAATCCTGAGCCACTTCCAACTGCGAGATGTCTTCAACGAATTCTACCGTATAGAGGCAGCCCTTGTTAAAACGAACGAAATCCGCAAGTGAATTGTTCAAATCATCGTCCGGAAATTTTTGCACATACACATTGGCATAGGTTATTTCACCGGTGCAAATGTCCATCAGGCAACGATCCATCGGGTCGATGAAAAGACAATAGTGCTTGCGATTGAGGCGCTCACGGATATTATCTTCCGTTTCATCATCTTCTTTGTCTTCGGCCTTGCGTACGGCATCTTCCAGTTCGCGGCGGTATTCCATTTCTTTTTGCAGATGGTCTTCGACGCAGGCAAAAATGGTGGAGCCGGGAATCGGTTTAGAAAAATCGCTTTCATCACAGACAAACGGAGAATAATAGGAATATCCCAAACAGGCACGCTCCTCCGGAGTGAGTTTGATATCGGACGTGCGCGCTTTTTTTATGGCGTGTGACATTTTATCGAAGCCGCATCGTGGCAGATAATAGTCAAGCAATTCGCGGACGTTGGCACCGATTGGTGTTTCTCCCGCCCGTGAGGGGTAAGAGGTATCCAATATCAATTCAAGATTGCGACGCAAAACGGTCTCTTTGTGTGAAACAGAAGCGTACAGTTTGTGATAAAACTTATCCAAGCGATTTCTGCAATCTTTGATACTGAAATTTTTGTTGATTAAAGCTGCGCAATAAACATCGGCTACCGTCTCAATGCACAAGTTAGAGGTGTACGGCAAGTTCAGGGTGTCGATAATTTCCTTAATAAAGTCGTATTGCCACGGAACCGGTCGACAAAAGCTTAAGTCCTTGATTTCTCCCAAGATGTCATCTTCCATCGAATCAATCAGCTCAACCAAATCCCACAGTTCGTTTAAGTCATCTTCATTACGGCATAAGCGGACAATGGTGGTAATCGGCAAATCTTTTTCGGCCACCAGATCATAAAGATTGTGCATGCCGATAAAAAAATTGCGGAACACACGCTGCCACAACCACGTCTTTTGCCTGAAGTGTTTTAATAGTTTTTTTGTATCCATAATTATTGTTTTAATACTTAACTCAAAAATATTTTTATAAGTTGGATTAAAACATAAAAGATACGAATTGTAAAGGATTATTTGTCTACTTTTTGAATATTCGGTTTGAGATAAACTGTTGCAATTCATCGGGGTTATCCCAGACGACGGCAATTTTCAGCATATTGATGCTTTTATGATAGAGACTCGGAATTTTAACAAAATCTTTGCTTGTGGTATAAACTTCGGCATTAAGTTCTTTGGCTTTTTGTAAAACATTTTCCAGTTCGTCTTTGCTGTAAAAATGGTGATCCGGAAAATCAATCGTTGCCACAACATTATATCCTTGTTGTTTCAAAGTATGATAAAATTTTTGCGGATGACCAATGCCGGCAAATGCCACAACATCAGTATTACCTACGGTTGTTTGTACCGGTTCGGTATGTCCGAAAAATACCGGAAGTTTGGTGCGTTTGGCCAAGTTGTGTTTATCTTTACCCAAAATAATCAGAGCGTCTGCACGTTTAATGCCGTCAGCAAAACTTTCGCGTAAAGGACCGGCCGGAATTATTTTGCCGTTGCCGATACCATAATGACCATCAAACACCAAAAACGATAAATCTTTATGCAAGGTCGGATTTTGAAAACCGTCATCCATAACGATAACATCGGCACCTTCCTTTGCGGCCAATTGTGCTCCGGCATAACGATCAGCATTAACCACCACCGGAGCCTGCTCGGAGAGCAACAGCGGCTCGTCACCGACATCTTGCGCCGTGTGCTTTTTATTGTTTACCAGCACGTTTTGCAGTTTGCCGCCATAGCCGCGGGTAACAAAAATCGGGTGATGCATAGCGGTAATAAGCATCTTGGCAACGGATATCGATACCGGAGTTTTACCTGTGCCTCCGGCTGTAATGTTTCCGATGCAGATTACAGGAACAGAAGTTTTGCGCGGTTTATGCAGTTTTAGCCGCAATTCGGTCGCCAGTCCATACAATTGACCGATAGGAGACAATATTTTGGAGACTAAAGAATTTGATTGCCAGTATTTAGGAGTCTTCATTAACCATATATCCTTGTATTTTTTCCACTATGCCGTCCAATACTTTGGCTTCGCTGGTAGCCCAATTATAGGCCAGACTGCGTTTGGCTTCGAGCAGTTCGCGGTTGCCTAAAAGCTGGTCAACCATATCAATCAGCTCCAACACGTCATTTACCTGAATAATGCCGTCGGCGTGTTTGGCGCGATTTATGGCGTCGGTAAAGTTGTGCATGTGCGGACCGACAATTACGGCATCGCGGCAACGTGACGGTTCCATAAAGTTTTGGCCGCCGTGCGGGATGAGCGAGCCACCGACAAACACAATCGGTGCGATTTCATACCATATTCCCATCTCGCCGATGGTGTCAGCTACATAAACTTCGGTCTCGGTGGTTATAGGTTCTCCGGCTGAACGCAAAGCAACCTTCAAACCATAATCTTTCTCAAGTTTTTCTTTAATTTCAGTACCGCGGTTTGGGTGGCGCGGAGCAATTAACGTGAGTAATCCGGTGTACTTTTGTTGCAGATCTTTTAAAAAACGTCCGATTTTAAATTCTTCGTCGTTATGAGTTGAACTGACCAACCACAATGGACGTTCGCCGATTTGTCTTAGAATTTCAGTCTTCTTTTCCTGATCAACCGGTATGGGAAGTCCGGCATATTTCAAGTTGCCGAGGCACATGGCGTCTTTGGCTCCCAAAAGCCGCAAGCGATAAGCATCTTCTTCTGATTGTCCGAGACAAGCGGTAAAACAATCCAACAACTCTTTAATGATGAATTCAAATTGCTGCCAACGTTTAAATGACTTATTGGAAATACGCCCATTAATCAAAATCAGCGGAATATTGCGGCGTTTAATCGAGGACAGCATCGCCGGCCAAAATTCGGATTCAAACCACAAGGCAATGGTTGGTTGCCAATGACGTACAAAGCGAGTGGTGAATACCGGATTATCTATGGGTAAATATTGGTGAAATGCGCGTTCAGGTAAGCGTTTTGCCATAACCTCAGCTGAAGTGGTGGTGCCGGTTGTAACCATTATATGAATATCCGGATAAAGTTCCAATAAACGGTTAATTAAAGGGAGCATGGAAATTGATTCTCCGACCGAAGCACCGTGTAGCCAAACCAAACGTCCTTGAGGACGTTCTTTTATCGGGCGGCCGATGCGTTCATTAAAACGTTTGGTATCTTCTTTGCCGATTTTTTTACGTTTTTCTATATAACGCCGGATTGCTATCGGGTATAAAATGCGAATAATAGTATTATAAAGGCCTATAAACATTCAATTTTCCTTATTTTTTATGTTGCTCTTCGTATATCTCTTTGCGGCTTTTGCGTGGACGTTTGCCTTTGGAAATATATGGAATCCCCATTTGGCGATCCAATTCCCAAGTTAATTCGTTTAAGTTGTTTTCAATTTGTTGCCGATATTCTTCAAGTTGCTCCGGTGTGGCATCGGCCGGAATGAATACCGGAGGAGTTATGGCATACATACCTTTATGAAAAGGCAGGGGAATCAACATGTCATCCCAACTTTTGGTAACAACTATCGAGCCGGAGATGCTGTAAGTGATCCCCATAATCGGTTTGCCTGATTTTTGAGCATAAAACAGAGGACTCATCGACAGTTCCATACTCGGGCCGCGCGGGCCATCCGGAATAATGGCAATGCTGTTTCCTTGTTTGAGATTTTGCATCAGTTCCAGAGCAGCTTCTTTAGCGTTTTTATCGCTGGAACCGCTGATATGTCCGATGCCGAATTTTTCCAAGATATGCATAATCATGCGACCATCGCGATGTGGCGAAACCAGCGCATTAAGTTTGCTGCTTTTGTTCCAAAAATACGGCATGATCAAAGTGCGTCCGTGCCAACCGATAACGATTATGCTGTTGTGTTGTTTTATGGTTTCGTAAGTTTCTTTTACGCCGGTAACCGATTGCCAACGTGTCGTCAATCCGACAAATTTTAGGTAGTAAAAAGCCAAATTGCCAATCAATTTTTCGGCAATCGGAGAGTTAATAATGTTTTTTATCCACTGTGGTTTCATTGCGTTTCACATTTACTTTTCCTCATCATACAATATTTTTTTTGAATTACAATCCGAAAACAAAAAATATTAGGTGTTTTTTTGCAATTTTGTGCTTAAATCAGTTTATATGGCAAAGGAGGAGGAATATGACGGGACTGTATCTCAATAAAGCACAATTTGCGGCAGAGCTTGAGAAATGTTTGCAATGCAAAGCAAAACCTTGTGAAAATGCGTGTCCGGTACATTGTTCACCGCATGATTTTATTGCGGCTGCCAAGTCCGGAAATGTGCAGCTTGCTGCAAAGTTGATTGATAAGCAGAATCCTTTGGGAGAAACATGCGGATTGATATGTCCCGATAAGTTTTGTCAGCAAGCGTGCCTGCGCAGGTATCTTGATGCTCCGATTCAAATTCCTGCCGTGCAGGCAGAAATAATGCGTCAAGCCAGAGAAAATAGGTTGTTTGGAGCAATTGCGGCTCCTGAACCTAACGGTAAAAAAATAGCTGTAATCGGTGCCGGACCGGCTGGAATAGGGGCTGCTTCCGAGTTAATAAAAAACGGGTTCGGTGTAACGGTTTTTGAACGCAGATCTTCGGTGGGTGGTGCACTGAATCTGATACCGTCCGAACGTTTGCCGCAAGAAATTACGGCATACGGTTGGCAGCGTTTGATGACAAGCGGTGCACTCGAAATGAAGTTTGATTTTGCGGTTGAAAGTTATGATTTATTGCTGCAATACGGTTTTTCTGCAGTTGTTGTTGCGGTTGGTGAGCAAAAAAGCCGTACGCTGGGAATTGTTGGAGAAGAATTTTGTATTGATTATACAAAATATTTGCAAAATCCCAAAAAATATGCGACTGTCGGCAATGTGGCGATTATCGGCGGCGGTGCGGCAGCAGTCGATTGTGCCGTTACGGCTGTAAAACAAGGAGCAAAACATACGGAAATGTTTGTGCGCCGCAGTTTGAGCGATATGCGGATAACCGCCAAAGAGAGGAAGTTATTGTTGGAAAACAGAGTTGATATCAGTACAATGACACGTCCCGTAAAAATTGAGAAAAATAGTGGAGAAACCATCATTGTTCATACCTGTAAAACGCAGTTTGATGCAAAAGGTCGATTAACTGATATTCCGTATACGGAGATAGCCAGAGGCGGGTTTGATTATATTATTTTGGCATTGGGATCAATTCGCGACGGTGAACCATGCGAATCGGAAAATATTTATTATGCCGGAGATTTTATCATGGGCGGTTCGACAGCGGTGGAGGCAATTGCTTCCGGCAAAAAAGCAGCCGAAGCCATTGTATCAAAATACGGGTAATTGAGATAAGTTTGTCTGCAAATGTTTTTTGAGGCAGGGGCAAGTCAAACAGTAGAGTTTTTACAGAATAATTAGTCCACAGGTCCGTTTTCTTTGAGGTGTTGTTTAATTTCTCCCATCTTCCAACGGAACGGATTTTCTCGGCTAAATTTGCGGATATAATAAATATAACCGCAGAAAACAAGAGAACCTGCAACCAACCATGCCAACGGACCGGCGTACATAACACCTCGATAGCCGATGGCTGAAGCCAAAAAGACGGCACTGAATGCACGTACCAAAAGTTCAACTATACTTGACATCAGCGGTAACAGCGGCTTGCCCATTCCCTGAATGGTGTTGCGGAACACAAAAATCATCCCCAAAAAGAAGTAAAACATGGTACTGATAACGAGATATTGCCGCCCAACATCTAAAATCAGGGTAATATCATTGCCGGAAACATTATTGCCGGTATCAATAAACATGGCAATCATACCGGTACCGATTTTGCGGATGAGGAAAAAACCGGCAATGCTGATAATTGCTGACATAATAAAGGCATATCTGACACCGCGACGGATACGTGAAAGTAAGTGTGCCCCCCAGTTTTGCGCCGTAAATGTTGCCATGGAAAGTCCGAGTGCCAACAGCGGTTGTGTGGCGAATTGCTCAATACGGAATGCGGCGGCAAAAGCGGCGATTATATCCGGACCGAACGAGTTGCACACGCTTTGAATTATCATAATGCTGAATGAAAGTATTGAAAATTGCAAAGCCATCGGAAAAGCTATTCGCAAGTGGTCGAGCATAACTTGGGAATTATAATGCATAAATTTTTTATCAAGCCGCAGCAATGGGAATTTATGCCACATGTATATAAAACATATAACAACCGAAAGAGTGTTCGATACCAATGTTCCCATAGCGGAACCGGTTACACCCCAACCGCAATATTTGATAAAGATGAAATTAAGCAATATGTTGATAAGCGAGCAGAAAATCAAAAAATACAGCGGGGTTTTGCTGTCGCCGAGCGCGCGTATAAAGCCGGAAAGCAGGTTAAAAAGCACAATCATCACCGTGCTTAAACACATCACAAACATAAAGTCGTAGGCATCAGCAAACAGTTCCGGAGGTATATTCATAACGCGGAGCAGCGGGTTCAATGCAGCAATAAGTCCGCAAGTCATAATAACACTAAGCGTTAATGCCGCCAGCAGACAATGGAATACCGACATACGTACACCGTCTTCGTCTTTAGCACCGAAGCGTTGGGCTGTAATTATGGTTAAGCCGCCGGTAAAACCGAACGCAACCATTAAAAACACCATATATATAGGAGCCGAAGCGCCGATTGCGGCTAAGGCATTGACGCTGATTAAGTGACCGACGATAATCATATCGGAGATTTGATAAAGCTGCAAAAACAGGTTGCCGAGCAACAAGGGCAGGGCAAACCAGATAATAAGTTTTAACGGATGTCCGACGGTTAAATCGTTTATCATATTATTCCTTTGTTATAAACTGTCTGCATTTATAGTTTAATTGTTACAAATGTCCAGTAAAAAATATTGATTTTTTTGGTTTTTTTATACAAACAAAAAAACGCCCGAAGGCGTTTTAATCTATTGGTGGGCGCTGAGAGGCTGAACTTCGTTTCACTCCGTCCGCTCCTGCGCTCATCGCCTACGGCGACCGGCGTGCCCGCGCCCGCCTTTCGCTTGTAGTCGAACTCCCGTCTCGGGAGTTCAAACCTCTATCAAAGCAGATACTAAAAAAAGCACCTTGCGGTGCTTTTTGGTGTTGGTGGGCGCTGAGAGGTTCGAACTCCCGACCCTCTCGGTGTAAACGAGATGCTCTTCCAGCTGAGCTAAGCGCCCATCTCATTAACGATATTGCTTATACACGCTAAAAATTTATAAATCAAGTATTTTTTTTATTTTTTTTAAAATATATGTAAAAATGTACATTTTTTCTGATATTAAACGGATTTGATTATTTTATACGCATGAAAATAACATTATGTTCGCTGAAAATTGCTGTGTGCGGTGTATAAAGTCATTACTCAACCGGCGCAGTATATATTATTATCATGTCTCGCTGAGCCGCAGGCGAATGTGCCAGTGCATCTTCAAATTAAAACAATAAACAGCTATATATTACAATAAATTTAGAGGCCATATGAAATAAAAATAAAGCCTCGTTTGTAATAACAAGGCTTTATTTTAGGAATAATCAGGATTATTTTTGTAATGATTTACCGGCAGACTTGCGTGTTGTATGGTGTGCCGGAGAATGCTTGCGTGCTGCAGGTTTTTCTGCTGCCGCAATTTCTTTAACAACAACTTTTTCTTCTAATTTGCAAGCACCGTCGCAGCAACCGCAGCAGCAACAACGTGAGCAGATACCGGCAAAAATACCGGCAACTGACGGAACTGCCAAGAACAGCCATAATTGACTCATTGCCTGACCGCCGACAAATATTGCCGGACCGAAGCTACGTGCCGGATTAACCGAAACACCGTCAATCAATAAACCTAAAATGTGTAAAACAACCAAGGTTAAGCCGATTACAACACCGGCAATTTTCAATTCTTGAGCTGTTGTTTTTAAAATTACTTTTACAAAAATAAACGTTGCAATAAATTCAAATACAGCAGCAGTAACAGTGCTGTATCCTCCGCCGTAATTTGATCCCCAGCCGTTTTGACCTAAGCCGGAAGTTGCTATGTCATAGCCGCTCAATTTGCCTCTGATCATATAATATAATACGGCCGCACCCAATGTGGCACCGATAAATTGGAAAATGATGTAACCGATGGCATCTTTAAGGCTCATACGACCGGCAGTCAGTACACCGAGAGTTACTGCCGGATTAACGTGTGCGCCGGAAACCGGACCAATGGCATAAGCCATGGCCATCAAAGCTAAACCGAAAGCTAAGGCAATACCGATAGGACCGACATACGGAGCGGAAAATACAACTGTGCCGCAACCAACAAATACCAGAACGAATGTTCCGAATAATTCTGCAATATATTTTTTCATAAATAAGTCTCCTAAAGTTTGTATATACAACAGTAGGTTATAAAGCATTTTGTTTATTGAATGGTTAACGGCGGATTTTTTTATTTGAGCGTTGCCGCCAAAGCCTCTGCCAGCTCATCCAAAGCGGAAAGTTGTTCGGTTTTGAGCGCCGATTTCAGCAATACTGTCGGCTCAATTTGTGTGCAATTTTTCCATTTGGCGATTTCCTCATTCATTTGCTTGCCGGCAAGCGGTGCCCATGTGCCGTTATCTATCAGTGCTATGGTGCGATTTTGCAAATTATGTGCGGTCAGTTCGCGCAACAAATTATCCATATTCACAAAAATACCGGCATTGTAGGTCGGCGTGGCAAACACCAGAGCCGAAGCACGAAAGGCCTCGCTGATGATGTATGACGAATGAGTGACTGAAACATCATAAATGCGGATGTTCTTTACACCTTTTTCCGCCAGCTTGGTCGCCAGAATTTCCGCGGCGTTGGCGGTGTTGCCGTAAATCGAGCCGTAAGCGATGACAACAGCTTTTTCTTCCGGTTCGTAGGCTGCCCATTTGGCATATTTATCAATAAAGAATCCTAAATTTTCGCGCCAGATAAAGCCGTGGAGCGGGCAAATCATTTTAATATCGAGCGCGGAGGCTTTTTTTAAGACATTCTGCACTTGCGGACCGTATTTGCCGACAATGTTGGTATAGTAGCGGCGTGCTTCATATAAATATTCACGTTCAAAATTAACTTCATCGGCGAAAATGTTGCCGTTTAAAGCACCGAAAGTACCGAAAGCATCGGCCGAAAACAAAATCTTGTCGGTTGTATCATAAGTCATCATCACTTCCGGCCAATGCACCATCGGGGCAGAGATAAATTGCAAGGTGTGTTTGCCGGTAGTAAGCGAATCGCCTTCTTTTATCAATAAATATTTCTCCGCCGGCAGATTCATTTCAAAGAATTGTTCAATCATTTTTTTGGTTTGCGCGTTGCAAACAACGGTTGTTTCCGGATGAAGACGCAACAACGAATCCAGTTCGGCACAATGGTCCGGCTCCATGTGATGCACCACCACATAATCAAGTGCGTGGCCGGCAAGCGCATATTGCAGATTTTCAAAAAACTGATGACTTATTGCCGAATCGACCGTATCAAACAATACGGTTTTTTCATCAAGCAATAAGTATGAATTGTAGGAAATTCCGTTGGGAATCGGATAAACGTTTTCAAACAAAGCCAGACGGCGGTCGCTGGCACCGAGCCAGACTAAATCAGCGGTTATGTGTTGCGTATTGTGCATTTTATTTCTCCTTTTTGCGTATAATATAATTGCTGACGGAGAAAATGTAAAATGTTTTTTGGAACAAAAAATTAAAACCGCCCCGATTAAGGAGACGGTTTTAATTTTTCTTACTTTTTTTGACACCAGCGGATTATGCTGACTGCGCTTCTCAAGAGTACGAATGTGAAAAACCACATCAGACACAAAGCACAGAGGCACACGATAAGCGAGATTATCGAGTTATCGTCTGCTGTAAGGTATGCCAGCAGGCAGCACATAATACCGATGAAGAACAAGTAGCGATTAACCACCTGATAGACATAACCGTTGTAGGTCAGAGGCGGCATCTCTATAGCATCCTTAAAGTTAGAGTCTATAGCGGCCAGACATCCCATTATGCAACCGATAATCAAGATAACCTGCTCAATCCAGGTAAATGACGCAATAATACCCATAATTTTTTTGTTTTTTTGTTGTTTGTATTGTTTTTTTGTAATCAAGTTCCGCCCCGACCGGGGAAACGGAACTTGAGTAATTCAGGTTTCTTCCGGCTCCTGATGAGCGTTCATCTTGGCGCGACGCTCGCTTTGCTGTTTAGACTGCGAGTAAACGCCGATTTCACGTGCACCTGAAATGGTCAGAAAGATACCGATAGAGGACTGGAGAAAACTCCAATCAACCGCCCGGAAGTTGTGGAAAAACGGCAACACCAGCATATTGACGGCGAAACCGATTACCAGACACCAACCGATGGCCGGAACCCAGAGTCTCTCTTTGAGAATTTCTTCAGCCGTGGCTTTGTCAGAGGCAGACAGCGGCCCCAGATTCTCCAGATACTTGAATCTTGCCAACACCACCTGACGGGCAGAACCCAATCCGGCAACGATGCTGGCAGCCAGAATCAGCTGATTACAGTCAATCGGTTCACATATTTCCACAAACGGCGCAATCGCACAGTTGATGAAAAAGCCGAGTCCGATGACAATACCCAAACCGATTACCCAAATATGCGACGTTTTGATTCTGACATCGCTCCTGAGAAAATTAAAAAATTTTTTCATATGTATATAAATGATTGATGATTTGAAGCTTATGTTAGAGTGTTTTGTGAATTTTGTCAAGATATTTTTTCTTTTGTATGGACTTTATGGTAAAGTTATGGTATACGTTGTATTAAGGAGAAAAATATGATTGAAGAAGATTTTATCATGCAAGGGCCGCTGTATATGACGCAAAAAGCGTGGATACATCCGGAAAATCATGAATTTTATTCAAAACCGGTGAATGTTTTATGGACTTCGCCGGCTAATCCGGAAACCGGAGAATCGAAGTGGATGGAATGGTGCCGAAACGAGGACTATCGTGTGGGCTTTTACGGAGAACAGCGTTGGCATATTGTGCCGAAAGAAGATTGCAGAATCCTCAAATTAACGAGGGGATCCAAAGAAATGCGGCAGTATGCCGTTGAAAATATCTATGGTCGGCGACATCTTGATTTTGAGGCCATTGCCAAAGATTATGATGCATTATATGTTCCGGAAGATACTATGTTTCGGTATAATCGCGATTTATTGGATGGCTGGGATGTTGCTACTTGTATTTTTTTGGCTCCCAAGTATACGGTGATGGATGATGAAACCTATGCGTTGTATAAGGCCGGCAAAATCAAGCCGTCGGAAAAAGGTTGTTCTGTTAATTATGATCCCGAAGTTAATATAGATAGTCAAATGTATGCTCTTCCGCCGTTGAAATTTAAGCAACCGGTTGATTTCTCCGTAGACAATGCCATAACCGAATTGCAAAAGATGGCAGATGACTGTTCAAAACGTTCTTCTGCGGCAAAGGAAAGAGCTCAAGCATATTGCGATATGGCTCAAACACTAAGCTCGGGTTTGGTGCAAAACAGAGGGTTTGAAAAGGCCTTGGAGAAATGTGATACATATTGGATTAATCCTTTGAGTGAATATCCGGAAATTTTGGAAGTTTTACTCAAACACGGAATGAATCCCGACAGCAGAATTAAAAGTTATATGGGAAAAAATTTTCATATAACAAACTATACAGATAATCCCGACAGTGTTAAGCTTTTGCTGCAATACGGCGCGAACCCGGATGCCGCTTTGGATAATGCATTAAAATTCGGTAATCCGCAAATGTTAAAATTAAGTTTGGCAGCCGGTGCCAATCCGAGTTTGGCAAATGAAAAAGGGGTTGTACCTCTGATGCGGGTGTGGGAGCCGCATCAGGTCGGAATATTGTTGGCGGCGGGTGCAAATCCATTTGCAGTTGATAAAAAAGGTAAGTCGGTAAAAAAATACTTTGAAGAAATAAATATCTATAATTACAGAGTAATTAACTGTAAAATGCTTGATTTGGCAATAAAGAATTTATATATCCATGAAAAAGTGAGCGATTTGCGCAAAACTCTTGATGTGCGTGATGGTAAAAACATCGCCGTGCAGAAAAAATTGCAACCGCAGCAGAAAAAAGTTTTGCGGTGGGAAGAAAAAAGGCAGTCCGAAAAGAGTATATAGATAATAATGGTCAGTTTATGGAAATTGTATGCGCTGTTTTTTAAAATGGGGCTGTTTACCTTTGGCGGCGGCTATGCCATGTTGCCGATTTTGCAAAAAGAGGCGGTGGAAAAGCAAAAATGGGTGAGCGAGGAGGAATTGCTCAATTATTATTCCATCGGACAATGCACACCGGGGATTATTGCAGTTAATGCCGCGTCGTTCATCGGCTATAAACTACGCAAAATCAGCGGACTTATCAGCGCTACGCTCGGAGTGATTTCGCCGTCGCTTATCATCATTATTTTGGTGGCGGCACTCTTAAGACAATATATGGATAATCAGTATGTACAGCAGGCATTCGGCGGCATCAGAATTTGCGTAATCGCTTTGATTATCGATACCGTATGGAATATGTGGAAAAAGGGCATCAAAGATGTGCGCGGCTATATTGTTTTTGCCGCGGCGGCGCTGTTGATGTGGTTGTTTAATCTCTCGGCGATATTAATCGTGATTTTGGCGGCGGGCGCGGCCTTTGTTCCGAATTTTGGGAGGAGGACGCCCAAATGATTTATGCGCTCTTGTGTTGGGAATTTTTCAAAATCGGGCTGTTTGCCGTGGGCGGCGGTTTGGTGACGGTGCCGTTTTTGTTTGATTTGGCCGAAACGTACGGTTGGTTTTCTTCCGGAGAATTGGCGGATATGATTGCGGTTGCCCAATCAACTCCGGGACCGGTCGGTATCAATATGGCAACTTATGCCGGATTTAAGACGGCAGGTGTCGGCGGGGCAATAGCGGCAACATTGAGTGAGGTTCTGCCGTCGATGGCGGTTATTTATATGGTGGCGCAGGCTTTGCACAAATGGCAGAACAATGTTTATGTCGATAAAATACTGGCGGGAATTCGTCCGGCAGTTTTAGCCTTGATTTTATTTGCCGGATGGAGTATAGCTAAAGAAACGATTACCGATTACACCGCGTTGGCGGTGATGTTCGGGTTGCTTGCGGCAATGCGAATTTTTAAGCAAAGCCCGATATTTTATATTGCAGCATCGGCGGTTATCGGTTTGATTTTACATATTTGACGGAGGATATGATGGCAGAAACGGTTTATGATGTGGTAGGTATAGGCAATGCGATTGTTGATGTGTTGGCTAAGGTCGGTGATACTTTTTTGACCGAGCGCGGTTTGGATAAAGGCTCGATGACTTTGGTGGAGGCAATGGAAGCCGGCAAAATTTATGCCGACGTGATTCCGGAATTGCAGGTCTCCGGCGGAGCTGCTGCCAATACTGTTTCCGGTATGGCCTCGCTCGGTGCCGATTGCGCGTATATCGGCAAAGTGCACGATGACGAGCTGGGGCAACTGTTTCAGCGTAATATTGCCATGGCAGGTATCGACTTTTTTACACCGCCGCTTACCGAAGGTCCGGCAACCGGTCGCAGTGTGGTATTGGTAACTCCCGATGCCGAGCGTTCGATGTTTACTTATTTGGGGGCGGCGCGTAAGCTTTCTGAGGCCGATATTGACGAGAAAATCATCAGCGAATCGAAATTTTTGTTTTTGGAAGGTTATCTCTGGGATGAGCCGGTAGAACAAAAAGCTATGCTAAAGGCTTGCGAATTGGCACATAAACACGGACGTGAGGTGGTGTTCAGCGTATCGGCAAAATCGTGTGTGAGAAAACATCGGCAGGGTATGCTTAAAATGATTGCCGACTATGTGGATATTTTGTTTGCCAATGAAGAAGAGCTTAAATTGTTGTTTGAAACTGACGATTTTTATGCGGCGCTTGATGCTATTAAGCCGTTGGTGCATATTGCCGCCATTACGCGTGACAGTCGCGGTTCGGTGGTGGTGCACGGACGTGAAAAAATATTTGTTGAGGCCGAAAAAATAGAAAATGTGGTAGATTCTACAGGTGCCGGTGATTTATATGCTGCCGGTTTTCTTTACGGCTTATCCAACGGACGCAGTTTGGGTACGTGTGCCACCATCGGCGGGATTACCGCGGCAGAAGTGATTACTCACTACGGAGCGCGGCCGGAGGTATCTTTGCGCGGTTTGGTAAGGCATCGTTTGATTGAATACGGCAAACGCGCCAACACTTGATATTACTGAAATGATATGATAAAAAACACAAAATTAATGATTATGTGACTATCAATCAATATTAACAATTAAACTGTTTGAGTGTATGGAACTGGAAAAAACAGAAATTATCCGTTTGTTATCCGATAAGCAGAACCAAGATGATTTGTTTATGCAAGCAAATATAGTGCGGCGGCAATATGTCGGTGATGAAGTGCATTTGCGCGGGCTTATCGAGTTTTCGAATATCTGTCGCAACAATTGTATGTATTGCGGTATTCGCCGTGATAATTCACAGCTCAAGCGTTATCGAATGAGCGAAGAAGAACTGATAGACACCGCTCGTAAAGCTGCTGAAATGGGATTTAAGACGATTGTTATGCAATCGGGTGAAGATGTTTGGTTTTCACGTGATGTTATGTGTCGTATTGTTGAGGCAATCAAGAAGTTTGATGTGGCAGTCACGCTTTCGGTCGGTGAACGCGAATATGACGATTACAAAGCTTGGTTTGATGCCGGTGCCGATCGTTATTTGATGCGCATCGAAACCACCGATAAAGACTTATATCATCGGCTTGATCCGGGGATGAGTTGGCAGCATCGGCATGATTGTCTGATGGCTCTTAAAGAAATCGGTTACGAACTTGGTTCGGGGATTATGGTGGGATTACCGCAGCAATCGGTCGAGTCCATTGCCGAAGATTTGCTTTACTTAAAAGAAATAGAAGTGGATATGTCCGGTATCGGACCGTTTATTCCGCATCCGCAGACACCGCTGAAAGACGAAGCCGGCGGTACGCTTGACTTAGCGCGACGCACGATGGCAGTTATGCGGCTTTTAATGCCGGATATTAATATTCCGGCGACTACGGCGATGGAAAGTTTGCATCCGATGGGGCGTATTCTTGCTTTGCAAAGCGGCGCCAATGTGGTGATGCCGAATGTTACCGAAGGTGAATATCGTAAACTTTATGAACTTTATCCGGGCAAAATCTGCGTTGATGATACTCCGCTTCATTGCAAAACGTGTATTGGTGCTAAAATTATGAGCATCGGCCGTAAAATCGGTGCGGGCTATGGCGGACATGCCGGCAGACTGCCGCACATGATGAAGTAAGCCGAATTAATAAATACTAAAAATGCCTGATTTGGAAGTCAGGCATTTTCTAATATGATTACTTAATCTTTATGGTTCTTCCCTCAATCTCTGCCGATGTTTGCGGCTGTGCCGGCTCATCTTGATAATTTTTTTGATGCTTCTTCATTTTATCGTGATGATGCTTGTTGCCATGATTCATATTGTGTTTCATGCCGTGATAAACTTCTGCGCCGCCACCGGCATTAACGATTACAACCGTGCCGGCATTGTCGCCGTCTGCCATTTGGCGATGCGGAGCAGGCATTGTTGCGGCGTGACGCATATACGGACATTTGCAACGACCAAAACAGCCATGCAGCAATTCGTTAAAGCCCATGCCGGCCAAGAAAATAAGCAGCAATACGAGAATTTTTCCGCCACAGCTCTTACCGCATTTGCAGCCATTATGACAGCCGCACTTACAGCCTTCTTCGCAACGGCATTCCTTTCCTTCATTGCAACCGCAGCCGCATTCCGGTCCGCAATTACATTTTTTATTCATTTCCGGTTTTATTTCTGGCTTTTCATATGGTTTCATTTAATATCCTTTCTGTTATTATACATAATTAAAGTAATATCAATTTTGCCGAAAGTAAAGATGAAAAAACAAAATTATCGGTTTATCAAAATAAGTAAAATGATTTAATAAACTTATAATTTTTATTTCATTACGCAGTTATCCGTGCAACCATTTTCTTTGCTTAAGATTATTCAAAAAACTTATTGAAATCCGGTGCAAAGCTGAGCTCAAAGCTCCAGTCGCCGCCGT
>CACWUA010000009.1 GCA_902763905.1 uncultured Pseudomonadota bacterium
CTTGCCTCGGTTATCACGGATACCAAAAGGCAACCTGTATTTCAATAAATCAGGTCATCTGCCACGGTATTCCGGATTATGAGCGCAAATTGGCCGACGGCGATATTTTAAATATTGATGTAACAGCCATTGTTGACGGCTACTATGGCGACACCAGCCGTATGTATTATGCCGGAAAACCGAAAATTAAAGGCAAACGCTTGTGCGAAGTTACCTACGAATGTATGATGCGCGGCATAGATATGGTTAAACCCGGCGCACACTTCGGCGACATCGGTGCGGTTATTGAGGAATATGCGCATAAATACGGATACTCGGTGGTTGATATGTTCTGCGGTCACGGATTGGGCAAAGTGTTTCATGACGAGCCGAATGTTATGCATTGCGGAATGAAGGGTACCGGCCCGATTATGGAAGAAGGTATGTTTTTTACTATCGAGCCGATGATAAATTTAGGCAAAAAGGACGGGGTGATTCTTTCCAACGGTTGGACAGCCGTAACTTGTGACCACAGCTGGTCGGCACAATTTGAACACTCCATGGGTGTTACCAAAGACGGCGTTGAAGTATTCACTTATTCCCCCAAAGGCCTTGATAAACCGCCATACAAATAATTTTCTGCGAGAAACATAATGACTACCCAAGAAGAACAACCATCATATTACGGACACCGCGAACGTTTGCGGACGCGTTTTATGGCGGACGAAGGCGCCAGTATGCCGGATTATGAGCTGCTGGAATTGGTGTTGACTATGGCTATTCCGCGGCGCGATGTTAAGCCTATCGCCAAAAATCTGATTAATAAATTCCAAAACATACAAGGAGTGCTGAACGCGCCGGCTCATAAGTTGTTGGAAGAAGCGGAATTGAGCCCTAATGCCATAGTTTTATTGCGCCTGATTCATACTTGTATGCTGCGCTCTTCTTATCAGGGATTTACGGTTTCAGAAGAACCGACTATTTTGAACTGGAGCCAGTTGGAGGAATATTATTGGCAAAAATTGGCGTATAGCGAAATTGAAGAATTTCACGTTTGTTTTTTGGACGAAAGCTGTCATTATAAGGGTGGAAAACGACTTTCCAGCGGTACAATCAATCAGGCGACCGTGCATCCGCGAGAAATTGTTCGTGCAGCCATAGAAAATCAAGCCGTGTATGTTATTCTTGTTCATAATCATCCATCAGGCTCATACAAACCATCGGGTTATGATATTGCCGTAACAAGAGAAATCGAGGCATTGGCTGAGGTAATGAATTTTGAAGTTTTTGACCACTTGATTATAGCAAAAGACGGTGTTTACAGTTTTCGCAAAGAAGGCTTGATTATACCGAAGAAAAAACGCGACGAGGGTGGCAGATTAATTGATGATGAAACAAATAAAACAGGAAAAACGGTAAAAAAGCGCCCAAGTAAAAAATAACACTTGCAAAATAAAAAATATAGTGTAAATATAATTTCGGTCGTCGGGGTGTAGCTCAGCCTGGTAGAGCGCTTGGTTTGGGACCAAGATGTCGCGTGTTCGAATCTCGTCGCCCCGACCATTAAAAAAGAAAAGGCGGTGTTTATCACCGCCTTTTCTGTTTTAAAGAACGAAGTGAATGGATTAGAACACGCGAGGGAGCGTGTTTGACAAGGAGGCTTGGCGAGACGGAAGTATCGCCGAAAAAAGCCGACGCAGCGGCGCAGATTTTTTTACAAAAAATCAAGCCAATCTCGTCGCCCCGACCAATATAAAAAAAACGCCACCTAAAAAGGTGGTGTTTTTTTATATTGTTTTTGGGCCGCCGGTTTGAACACGGGAAGAAAGCGTGTTCGACAAGGAGGCTTGGCGAGACGGGAGTATCGCCGAAAAAAGCCGACGCAGCGGCGCAGATTTTTTAACAAAAAAATCAAGCCAATCTCGTCGCCCCTAATATAAAAAACATGTTTTAACCTAAAGAATCGACTTTAAAACACTATTATTAATCAGCGCTATATCTATCAGCAAAATCATTTTCTGTAAGCGTTAAACAAGTTGACAAATTGTTTATGGTTTCTTTTGATGTCGGCAGAATTTTTAATGAGGATAACTGATTCTTTATTGCGCTATTTATTGCTATGACCGATGCTTTGCTTTTTATCCAGTTTTGCGGTACAAATACTTTACCAGCTTCATAAGAACTCTCATTTGCCGTCTCAAATGAAACATTAAGCACATTTCCCGTAAATTCAAGAACAAATTCAAACATTTTTGCATCTGATAGTTGCTTATACACTTTTGCAGGGCTTGGAGTTTTACCCACTTTTTTATTCACTTCGTTTGCTAAAGCACTAATGGCGTATAATTGATGATACGGAGCATAAGCTTTCATGGCCAACAAAGCTTCATTTAATCCCATTGGATTAGTAGGTTCCCAAAGTTTAATAATTGCATCAAACATTTCTTTTAAGGCTTGCATATCCTCAGCCTTATATTCTTTATGGAATAATTGACTGAAATATGTATCAAATATTCGAGTTTCGCCATAACTTAAATTAGGTCGCTGACTATGCCATGCAATTAACTCTTTTCCCATAGCCGTCAATTCATTTACATGAAGCATGTTGAATTTTGTTTGATCAACAATTTCACCACGTTTTGTAATCAAATATCCGTCGGTATATGTCTGCTCATATGTTTTTTTAAGGCTCAACACAATTTTATCATTACTTCTCATATCCCTTGCCTTAACAGCACTTTGGCTGTTAGTACTATTGGTAATATTGTCTACCTTAGAACTATCCGCTATTTCATAAAATTTAAATAAGATATATCCGTTTGATTTTTTTGCTGTCTCGCCACATCCAAAAATAGTACTTAAGCTTTGGCAACCGTTAACAACATTAAAGTCTTTGACTGAAAGCCTTGTTCCATTCTGTTCAATACTTTTACATATTGCTGTAATACCATTATGATAGAAGAAAAAATCGCCAGAGTCATTTTTAATGGTTCGTGCTATTCCTTTATTAACTTTATTACTACGCCCTAAAGACTGTCTTACATTTTTTCTAAATAATTTACCATCCTTAATTCCTGGAATGTTAACACACTCTTTTAGTTGAACGGCAGCTAATATGGTTTTGATTCCGTTCAATTCCATTTGCATACATTTGTCCGTTTCTATTGTAAAGTCATAATTAATATAGCTATTTGTTTTATTAAGTGCTTCATCATATTTTGCCTGTAACATTTCATCGTCTACAATTACGAACGAAGCGTTAATATCTTCATTATCAGATATAAATTTTCTGAATATTTCAAAATCAGCGCTTGCCTGTTGGGTTAGTTTAGATGTTGTGATAAATTCAAAACAAATTTCATAGTCATCTTCAAGTGCTCTACTTATTTCATTTATCTTAACAACTAATTTTGCGTTTGCATTTTCTTGCAAATGTTCAAGATTTTTTATTTGCATCCAGGAACTAACGACTTCCCTTAATGGCTCTGCGTCTATTTCATCACAGTTATAAAATTTTCCTTGAATTATATAGATTGTTGAATCTTGATTATCAATGTAAACAGCATCTATCTGCTTATCATTAGCACCATCTGTAATACAGTCTTTTGCTTCAATTGTATTTAATCCATGGATATTCCTTAAATACCAAGCAATAAAACGTTGACCATCATTAGAATAATTCTGCTGATAATAATCTTGCTTTATGTCCTGTAAAATTCTGTGCCGCATTTGTAATACTCCTTTCTAGCTAATATTTTACAATTAAAATCTAGCATACGTTAAAAATTATTTTTATAACGATTTAATTGCATAAACGATAGTGGGATAATACCCTAATGTCAATAATAATTGACAATGTTTTCAGTTTAATAGATGTTTTGCAGCATTAATTTCTCAATAGCCATATTTCCGTATCTAGGCTATAAAATGATTTTTTATAGTTTATTATAAAGACGAGATTTATGTCGGCGACGAGGCAGAAGAGCGACATCAGGATAAGCAAATGATTGTGGCTCTGGTGCGGGCTTTCGGCTGGCAACATAAACTCGAGCGCGGCAATTTGAATATTCAGGAACTGGCGCAACTTGAGCAGATGGACCGCAGTTATATGGGCAAAATCATTCGCCTGACCTGCCTGGCGCCGGATATCGTCGAGAGTATTCTGGCCGGTCTGCAACCGCGTGATTTAACGTTAAAAGACTTAATTCGCAACACAATTCCGGTGGATTGGAACGAACAGCGCAAAATGTTCGGCTTTCGCCAAGAATAAGCAATAAGAGAAAATTCAATGACAACAGAAAATCAGAATAAATCTGAACGCTTGGCGTTTCCGGATACAATCCCGTCTGAGTATGGCTTTATTACTATTGACCGGGAATTTGTGAATTGGCCGCTGTTTTACGATGATGCGGCGTGGAAAATGATGTGCTATCTGCTGATGCGTGCCAATTATAAAACGCGGTTTTGGGGTACACGGACGATTAACCCCGGCGAATACGTGACCAGCTATGCTCATTTGAGCGAAGATTTGCACAAATCTCGCGACGAGGTCAAGCGCTTGCTGACCAAACTGAAAAATAACGGCGAAGTAAAGACGATGCGCCTCGGTAACGCCCTACTTATTTCAATGCCTAACTATTTGAAATATCAGCGCTTTCGAACGCGTCATCATAAGGACAGCGCCCGACCTGAGCCCGACATAAGCCCGGAACCCGAACTGCAGGCGCTCACGACTAAAGAAAATAAACCAGGGAATAATTTTAAAAGGAAAGAAAATTATACGCGCCGGCGAAATTTTTCGGACCCGGACAACGGTGGTTTTGTGAGCTTAGGTTTCTGTGCTCAGCAAATAATACCTCAGGAACCTAAATTTCATTTTAAACAGTTCCCTCCGGATCGGGCAGAAGTGGAATTGTATGTCAAAAAGAAAAATCTGGATGTTAATCTGGATCATTTCTTCGAGCACTACGAGCGAACCGGTTGGTGTGACCGAAAATACAGAAAGTTGGACGGCTGGCATTTTGCCTTACACCGACTGGTTGATCAAGGCATATATATTTAACCGGTAACACAAAAGGCGGTGGCATTCCCCCACCGCCTTTTTCGGGGAAAGCTATTTTTTATTATTAAATGCGGCCGATGACCAAATATCGTAATCATCATCGGTAGGAAGGTAATAATCCAGATATCCGTCGGCCGTTAAACGCCAACGCCAGGCATATTCACCTTCCACAAATACGTCGCCGGAATCACTCAAAATAACACTTTCCGGCTTACGGTTGAAACACATTCCGATGAGCATTTTCAGGTTTTCAACATCAAGTGCCGTCAAAATAATCGTTTGAAACTGTCCGCGTCGGTATTGTTTATTCTTGCGCATTGCCGGCAAATAGCACTCAAATCCAAGTTCTACAATCGGCTCCCAATGGAAAACCATTCGTCGATGATAGCGGTAACCGTTCTGCCACACCGGACGCCAACAAGCAAAATAGCGCTTGCATACGAAAATATCTCCGGTATGCGTAAATTGGATAAAAGCTGTCGGACTTTTGAGGCTTTCGGACAGTTTGCCGCGCATCTCTTGAATACTTCCGGCTACGCAAAGGACTTTCTCTTCCTGTGGCTCGGCTTCTTCTAATGTTTTCAGCACCGCATTGTAGGCCGCCCGTTTATCCTTATCTTTAAGCGTATCGTAGGCCTCGGTTATCTTTCGGAATTGCGAGGCGGCGTTTTTACTTGAATTATGGTCGGGATGGTACTTCTTTGCCAGCTGACGATAAGACTTCTTTATTTCCTCAAGTGAGGCTTCTTCCGAAACTTTTAATACGGTATAAAGGCTGTTTTTAGCTTTCTTAACCGTTGGAGCAGACTTATCTTTCTTAGTCTCTTGCTGTTTTACCTTCGGCTTTTTGTTTTTTGAGGCAAATAAGCCGAGCAAGAAGAAAAACAGCAATATGTATAGAAAAGTTCCCATTTGCAATCCGTTTCAGATAGTCCTTGCGGCTGTTGTTACAGCAAAACTGTGCTTAAAACATACTTCCGTTCCAGCCCCAGAGGTCGGCCGGATGATAGGTAACGTAGACATTTGCGCCCGGAATTCCGTAGTCGCTTTGCAAAATGTCACAAATCTCGCCGGTTAAGCCCTGACACGCTGATTTAGATGCCGAACCAAGCAGTCGGATAGCGATGTAAGCACCTTTTCCCAGCTTTTTCTCCGCCATATACAGCGCTTTATCGTCCTCAATGTTCGCCATAATATAGGCTTTCGGCTTACCGAACGCGGCTGAAACGGCACCGGTCAGCTTCTTTTGCAGGTCATCTTTCTGGCGCTCGTCCAGTTTAATACTCATTTTTGCTTCAATATATGGCATTTTTTATCTCCTTTATAAAAATAACAGTTGCTTTAATTATCATCGCAAAATGCGAGATGTCAAAAAGAAAAAACTTTTGATACAACATATTCATCGCCGGCGAAAAATTTAACGGGTCCTTCCTGACGATTTTTCGTATGCGGGGCCGCAAGCCGCGCCATTTTTCTAGTGAAACAGGTTTTTGTTTACTGGTCACCCCTTTGCGGAAACCCTTATTCCATAAGGGTTTTGAGCGATTGTGAAAAATTCTGGCTGGTCACTGGTCACTTCTGGCTGGTCACTTGCCTGGTCACCCCGGTAAAAAATCTAGTAAATAAATATACTTAAGGCATAAAAAAGAGTGGTCAGTTTTACCTTTCCACTCTATATCAGTTATGCTTATTAAACATAACGAGCTCCTTTCAAGCAACCTTTACCGGAGAAGGTATTGATTGCGAACAATATTATTCTTTGCCTGATTCAACAAGCATTCCGTGATAGCACATTGGATAGTAATGTTAATCACATCATTTAAATTGCGAGCCTGAGTATAGCTATAGATAGTGTTACCCCTTGATACCCAAGTCAGCATATTTAACGCTTCCAACAATTTAATCATCTCCTTACTGTTTGTAGGTTAATTGAAACGATGTACCCACATCGTCCCTTCCGGTGATAGAATACGATAAAAATTTCAACATGTCAAATTCGCAAATATTGTAACCAGGGAAAATATTATTTATTTCTATCTTTAAGATATTTTTTTTACAATTTGCCAAACAAAAAAGTCACAAATTACCGAACGAAAAAGTCACAATTTGCCGAACGAAAAAGTCACAATTTGCCGAACGAAAAAGTCACAAATGACCGAATCAGAATAAAAATAACTGGAAAAACAATATGATATCTTCTTGGGTGGTGATCGACATCTAAATGATAATTTATCGGCGGAAGTGAGAGCAGAAATATCAACGTTTGAAACATCAATTTCGCCTTTCATAAGTTTTGGTAACAATGTGTCCCGAAGTGCCGCTAGCCGTGTATTTTCTAGAGAATTATTCCATATAAGCCTGTCTAATACAGAACATGTATTTTCAAATTTTATCATAATTTCATTTGTAGGGATAGTAACCGGCATATTATACAATGAATCTTTATTCACTGAACCAAAAACAGTTCCTTCTCCGTTAAAAATATTTAATCTATCTTGAGATGCCCAAATGGTGTAAAGGATAAACGATTGACAATTTTGTTTTGACCGAATTGCACATAACCCTCTTCCAATACAACAATTATCCATGGCTACATTAAAATCTCCTACAGGTGCTCGAACGCTCATGATTACATCACCTGTTTGGGCCATACGTTTGGGTTCTGTTGTATATAATCTAACTCTAGGAAATCGGGCTCCAAATTCGGCTCTGCCTTGAAAAAAAATGCAACCGTTTTTTTCTTCATTATAACTACTGCCATTTGGAGATTGACCCATTATAATTTCTGCAATTTCACCAAGTTTTCCAACTTTCCAATCTTCCGGCATAACTCCGCCGAAAGGTTCAAAATCCACAAACCATGACTTAAATAGAGCCTGTGCCTGTTGTTCTAAATTATTATTTATCCAATGAACTTGCGGTGGGCGAGCTTAACATTACTCTGTTTAACCATTGCGTATTGCAAAGTTGTGTCAATTCTTGAGTGACCGAGCAATTTTTGAAGCTGTTCTATTGGCATTCCTTTATCAATGGCCATTGTTGCAAGTGTTCGGCGGAATTTATGCGGATGCACCTTTGGAATATTCAAACGCAATCCAAGCTCACGAAGCCTAACCTCAATTCCGCTAATTTCTAAACGATTATATGGCGATTTTAAGGATACAAACAGCGCGGCATTACTATCTGTCCGGCTTTCCAAATAATTCTGTAAATGAATTTTTGTTCTGGCATCAAAATATACTATCCGTTCCTTATCACCTTTCCCAAATACCACACATTCTCGTTCCGTAAAATTTATGTCCTCGCGATTAAGTAACACCATTTCTCCAACGCGCATTCCGGTAGAGGCTAACATATCAATCATAGCCAAATCACGTAGATTTCCGCATTCATCACGCATTAGCTCCAACATTTCATCTGAATATGTTTCTTTGATATTGGTGCCGGTTTTAACCTTATGTATCCGACGCACCGGACTTTTAATAATATAATTTTCATCTTCAAGCCATGCGAAAAAACTAGATAATATGCGCCGGATATTATCAATAGTTACTCGGCTTGAATTATTATTTATTTGATAGTCTGTTAAATAAGTACGTAAATCATCGGTAACAATTTGTTTGATATTTTTATTTACGATTTTCAGCATGTTAGTAATTGTAGCATTGTAATATTTTATTGATTTTAGAGAGCATCCCTCAATTTTTTTTGCCGATAGAAATAGTTCAATATATGATGCATTTGATATTTCTGTATCTTCAAAATCAATTTTTTCCTTGATTTCATAACCATCAAACACCCGTTGCAATGTATCTCTCAATTCAATTAATTGACTGTTATCAATTTTGGTTTGCATTTCCAAAATAATTTCATTTATTACTGTATCATTCATTTTAAGTCTCCATTTTAAGAATTGTTACCGTAGATTCCAGAGTAAATCTTTATATTTATTTTGACTCTTAACACCATACCGAATATCATGTAGCAAATGCGTTTATGCGTTAGTTTGTAAAGGTTACAATAAAAAGAGGTCTGAAATGGCAGGAAAAAATAACGCCAATATCGGTTTTGAAAAGCAAATTTGGGATGCGGCTTGTGAACTTTGGGGACATATTCCGGCGGCGGATTACCGTAAAGTTATCATCGGTCTTATCTTTTTGCGTTACATCTCATTTGCGTTTGAAAAGCGTTATAATCAACTGGTGGCGGAAGGCGATGGTTTTGAGGACGAGAAAGATGCCTACACAATGGAAGGTATATTTTATGTGCCGGAAGCCGCACGTTGGAGCAAAATTGCTGAAGCCGCTCATACACCGGAAATCGGTATGGTTATAGATGAAGCTATGCGGGCAATAGAAGCCGAAAACAAAACGCTCAAAAACGTTCTGCCTAAAAATTATGCCAACCAAGACCTTGATAAACGTGTTTTGGGAAATGTAGTTGACCTGTTTACCAATAATATTGATATGTCGGAAACAGATGAGGATAAAGACCTGCTAGGGCGCACTTATGAATACTGTATCGCCCAGTTTGCCGCATACGAAGGCACCAAAGGCGGTGAATTTTACACGCCGTCAAGCATTGTTAAAACCATTGTGGAAGTATTGAAACCGTTTGATAACTGCCGCGTTTATGACCCTTGCTGTGGTTCCGGCGGAATGTTTGTTCAGTCAGTTAAATTTTTGCAGGCACATGGCGGTAATCGGGATAAAATCTCGGTCTATGGACAAGAATCTAATGCCGATACTTGGAAAATGGCTAAGATGAATATGGCCATTCGCGGAATTGATGCTGATTTTGGGCCTTATCAAGCCGATACATTTTTTAATGACCTGCACCCGCACGAAAAGTTTGATTTTATTATGGCAAATCCTCCGTTTAACTTATCCAACTGGGGACAAGACAAGCTCCTTGATGATGCGCGTTGGAAATATGGTACGCCGCCGGCCGGTAATGCCAACTATGCGTGGATTCAGCACATGATACACCACCTCGCACCGAATGGAAAAATCGGTTTAGTGTTAGCGAACGGTGCGCTTTCTACTCAAACCAGTGGTGAAGGTGAAATCCGCAAAAATATCATTGAAGCCGATTTGGTTGAGGGAATTATCGCTCTGCCGCCGCAACTATTTTATAGCGTAACAATTCCGGTAACATTGTGGTTTATCAGCAAAAATAAACAACAAAAAGGACGCACTGTATTTATAGATGCGCGTAAAATGGGTTATATGGTCGACCGTAAGCACAGAGATTTTACTGACGAAGATATTAAAAAATTGGCGGATACTTTTACGGCATTTCAAAATGGCAAGTTGGAAAATGTCAAAGGTTTTTGTGCGGTGGCAACAACGGCAGAAATTGCGGCACAGGATTATATTTTAACCCCTGGACGTTATGTCGGTATTGAGGAGCAGGAAGATGACGGCGAGCCGTTTGAAGAGAAAATGAAACGCCTGACCGGCGAACTTTCCGAGATGTTTAAGCAGTCCGACACTCTCCAAAACGAAATCCGCGAAAAACTAAAAGCCATCGGCTGGGAGATTTAGTTTATGGTAGAACAACAGAAAAACATTGCGATTTATCAATCAGCAGACGGAAAAATGCAGATAGATGTTCATCTGCAAGAACAGACTATTTGGCTTTCTCTTGATCAAATTTCATCTTTATTTCAAAAGGATAAATCAACAATATCTCGCCATATTAAGAATGTTTTTTTATCAGAAGAATTAGATAAAGAATCAGTTGTTGCAAATTTTGCAACAACTGCCAAAGATGGCAAAACCTATCAAGTTGATTACTATAATTTAGATATGATAATTTCGGTTGGTTATCGTGTAAATTCAAAAATTGCCACTCAATTTCGCAAATGGGCAACTTTCGTCTTAAAACAATACCTTGTGGATGGATACGCTGTCAATGAAAAACGGCTACAGGAGCAAAAATCCAAAGTTGCTCAATTACAAAATGCAATCAAACTCTTAAATCGGAGCATAGAGCATCAGGCAGATAATCTAGATGATGCTAAAAAATTAAGTGCCTTAATGGCAGATTTTGCTTCAGGTCTTGGTTTACTAGATGATTATGATAACAAAACTCTTGATACTAAAGGGAAAACAATCAAACCCGCGGTGGTTATTAAAAAAGAAGAATTTTTGAACGTTATTGATAAAATGAAGCCGGAGTTTGGCTCAGACGTTTTTGCAAACCCCAAAGATGAGAGTTTTGATAGCTCAATTAATCAGATTTATCAGACATTCGGAGGACAAGAATGTTACCCTTCGTTAGAAGAAAAAGCGGCAATGTTGCTCTATTTTCTGGTAAAAAATCACAGCTTTACAGATGGCAACAAACGGATTGGCGCGGCTTGTTTCCTGTATTTTCTGGATAAAAACGGAATTTTATATCAAAATAATGTACAGATTATTGATAATGCGGCTTTGTTTGCACTCACTGTTTTAATCGCTGAAAGTAAGCCGGAAGAAAAAGAAATGATGAAACAGGTTATTATCAGCGTATTGAATAAGGAGGAGATTTAAATGCTATATGTTAGGAATTTCTTAAGATGGTGTTTCCTTACTGTAGTAGTTGGACTATCCTTGTCTTTACTCGGAGCTCACATTTATTACAAACATTTCCAAGCGCCAGAGTTATCATTTATACGTAGAACATATGCTATATTCTCTGATGTAAATACTCATAATGCCCATATAGCTCTGTTTATAAATGAAAAACAAGTTAAAAATCTGTATATGACTACTATAAAGATAGAAAATACTGGTGGTGTTGTATTAGAGCGTGGAAACTTTTCCGCAGAAATGAATCCATTACGAATAATCGGAGAAAATATAGAATCTGTTTTTATTGATGAAAATAATTCTAATTTTAATTCTACAACACAAATTGTGAAAAAAGACGGAGAATTTTTGATTAATTTTAACTGGTTGAATCCTGGGGATTATATAACAATAAATGTCTTCCACGAAAACAAAAATTCAAAAATAAATCTAATAGGTAGTTTTGAAAAAATAGGAACTTTAAAAGAAATCTTTATAAAAGATTTAATAGTGAAGCGTAATTTGCCCCGTGCAATTATTATCACAATCATTGTAATGGTAGGAACGTTATTAATCGTTGGATCAGTTTTTGTTATCTCTAACAAACTATCTTATGGTGCATTTTTGCTTTCGTTTAAGCAGCAAATAGCATGTGCATATGCAACAGTTCTTTATGAAAATGACAAGAAAAAAAGAACAAAAATCCTCAAAAAAATTATAAATACAAAAGAAGATAAGAAGCTTCAACAAATAGTAAATGAATGCTATAAGGATACATATAACAAAGAGAAGCCAAATAGGAGAAAATAGAAATGGAAAATAGTATTACATTGAATTCATTTACTGCCGGAGCGGTTGCCGGTATGGTTATTGCGGAGCTTCGTGGCTTCAATAACTATTTAATGAACAATTTTGATATGCGGCAGGAACGGTATCAAACAGCCATAAAAATATCTGAAAGCATAATCTCTATGCTATCACAGCAACCTTTTGAAAATCGCTCAAAAGAGGAAATGAAATTTTTGATAGACGTTTATAAAGAGGCTAGAATTCATCGAGATCCTTACGATAAAGACAGATTAGAAAACATCGCATCTTTAATGAAAGCAACACTTGATTGGCTGGATGAGCAAAAACAATCGCAGGAGCAACAGCATGACTAGCTGGCAGGAAATTAAATCAGAAGAATTTATTTTTTATAACTGTATGTAATAAAGAAAGTGACTAAAATGACTGAAAATCAATATGATATTTTTTTATATTTTAAGGAATACATAGATTTATTCTTAAAGACAGTTATTCCGTATCTAGCTGAACAGACTGTTTCTCTATTAAAAAGTTGGTCATTTATTATTTTATTGGTGTTTTTATGCCTAAAGAAACCCATTATTGATCTTATTAATAAAATTTATGAAATTCATTTTTCCAAAGGAAAAATATTTATTCAAAAGCAAGTTGAACAAGAAAAATCAGGGCTGGATACAAATCTTTTAACTACAAATAACGGTATCCCCCAGACCATCAACACAGGAAATACAGAATTATCACCCAAACTAAACAAAAATAAAAAAGGAATACATTTACCTGCCCTTCCAGATGACAATGTTTTTAAGGGCGTTTTCAATGATCAAGAAAAAATTATTAAAACAGAACTAACTAAGACTCCTTTCATTAAAGAAGAAGTGCTGATTCGTGAATTAGCTTCTTATCAAATTGCATTAGATTATGAGCGAATTTTTAAGGATATGTTTAAGAGTCAAATTGATGCTCTAGAATACATAAATTCAAACGAACAAGGCGTCACAAAAAATGATTTATTAAAATTTTATGATAAAGCCAAACAACAATACCCTGTTGCTTATCAAGATTTTTCTTTTGAAAATTGGTTTGCTTTCTTTGATATTCATAATTTCATCGAGCAAAAAGATAATAAACTTTATCCAACAGAGAAGTCTCAAGCATTCACATATTATATCATCGTTCAAAGACGGTATAATATTTTGTATAAAGGTCTATAAATATGACTAAATGGCGGGAAGTTAAATTAGGAGATATTTGTCTCATTATCGATGGGGATAGAGGTAAAAATTACCCAAGAGAAAATGAATTTTCAAGAGATGGATATTGTTTATTTTTAAATACAAAAAATGTTCCTAATATCAAATTTGATTTTTCAGAATGTGTTTTCATATCAAAAGATAAAGATGCACTTTTACGTAAAGGAAAACTGAAATTTGAGGATATTGTTGTAACAACTCGTGGTACATTAGCTAATTTTGCTTATTACACAAGAGAGTGTATATACAGTAATATTAGGATAAATTCAGGTATGGTTATCCTACGAAATGAAAATCAAAATTTATATACTCCTTATTTGTATCATTTTTTGATGTCGAAAAATTTTAAACAGCAAGTAAGCTCTTTTGCAACAGGCTCTGCACAACCACAACTACCAATTAAGGATATGAAGAACATTTTGATATCATTACCACCTTTTGAGGTTCAGAAGAAGATTGCGGGGGTGTTGGGTGCGCTGGATGATAAAATTGAGCTGAATAATAAGATAAATAATAATTTAGAACAACAGGCTCAGGCTCTTTATGTAAATAATATAGAACTGTATAAGGAAAGAAATATCAAAGTTGAAGATATTGTAATAACTGCTAACACCGGTGCGGACGCTATACAAAAGGCTCCTATAGTTGATTACGATACAGGAGTAAAGTGTGTAAGAGTTGGCGACATGTCAAATAAACGGAGCTATTCTGATTGGGGATATGCTAAAGTAACTGATGACGTATTTTCTCAGTATCAATTAAAAAAAGATGATATAATTGTTACTAGAACTGCATCATTAGGACTAAACACAATCATTTCTAAAAATTTAGATGCAGTTTATAATAATGGTCTTATCCGGCTAACCATAAATAAAGACGTAATAGTTCCTTTGCTTGTATATAGACAATTTCAGACGGATGATTTTAAGAATTACATATCAAAAATAGAAGGAGAAACATCCGTGCGACCTAATATGAAAATAAACTATTTATTGCAATATTCTTTTGCCGTAATGAATAAAGAAAAACAAAAGGAACTTATTAAAGTGCTTGAACCTCTGTGGAATAAACAAGAACAATTAATAGAAGAAAACGCCAGACTGGCGGCGATACGGGATACGTTGTTGCCGAAACTCATGAGTGGCGAAATTGATGTTTCAAACGTGGATATTTCGGCTCTCACTTCCACCGATAAATTATCATTTAGTGGGGAGTAAAACATGGATTGGGCAAGTTGGATTAATGTAGCTTTATCGGGAGCAATGTTATGGTTAACCATTGCCATACTCAAGCTTAATAAAACTATGACTAAAATAGCAGAAGATGATAAACTAGAAAAAACTGGTCATGATTTATCAATAACATTACCAACATTGTATCTTGGCAAAAATGAAAATACAGGAGTTTTAAATAATTTTTGCATTATAAATCATAAAAATAAAATGGAAGCCATTTATCGTATATATGCTAAAGAACAAGGAAATGATAAAGAACTTGGTTTTTGGATTGCTGATAAAGAACCGATTATGATTTCCCCTTATAGTTGTTCTTATGTAACTAAGAATGTTACTCCGTCCCTAAAAATGTTTGATATAGATAAAATAGAGTTATATGCTATAACTAATGATTGTACTGTCAAACTTAATAAAAACATTGATTGCTTTAATAAACCTATGGAAGCGAAAAAAGAGTAATATTTATGCGTAGCAAAATTGATGTTGACAAGGTAAAGATATAAGAATTAAAAATATAAGTAACATTTAATATAAGCAAAGAGAGGAAAAGATGTTTTTGAATGATACTATATTACCTATGTTGGCTGTCATAGTTACAGGATATATATCTATGATTTATACGTTACTGATATTTTTAAGAAAAGGAAGAGAACGAAAAAAAATAATAGATAAGTATTTAGACTCTGTTAAACATCTTAATAGAGATGATGCTTTAGCCTTTTTAGAAAAAATAGATAATAGATACTATAGTAAAACATCATCACAAAAAAAGCTAGAAGATATTACAGCAAAAAGTATATATGAAAATTACAGATTAGCTTCAGAAAAAGAAGCTATTCAGTGTAATTTTTTTAGGACCTTATTAATTTCTACAATTGTCATTTTTACAATCTTAATTATGACATTGCAGTCTGTATTTTTCATAAATGATATAACTGTTTTGGCTTTGGCAAATAGAACTCTTATAGTGCTTCCATTTTTAGTTTTAATCTTATTTGCGGCAAGAGAGGCTTCTAGACATAGAAAATCTTTTATTATTAATAGGCAAAAATTTTTAGACTTAAATACAATTGACGAATATATTAAGGGATTTTCTGAAAAAGATAAAATAGCAGTAAAAAAAGATTTGTGCAGACATTTTTTTAATCATAAAGAATTTGATTATAAATGTAGAGAGGAATTACTATCTAGAAATCTTGTAAATGTTATAGAGAAGATAAATGCTAATAGCAATGATGCCATGGAAAAAATATTAAAAACGATTAATCAAACATCTTCGAACAAAGGAGCATAACTCATGACATACACAAATCCGGTGAATGAAGAAGCGTATGAAAACTCGATTATAGAGCTGTTTCAAGAACTCGGCTATACGCATGTTTATGGGCCGGATGTGGAAGATAGAGATTTTACTTCGCCGCTTTATGAGCCGGTGCTGATAAATGCTCTCCACCAAATCAATCCGAAATTGCCGGAGGAAGCGATAAATGAGGCTCTGTTTAAGCTCAAAAACTTTGAAAATGCCGAACTGACGCAGAAAAACGCGTTGTTTATGGATTATTTGCAAAACGGCATCACTGTCCATTATACCGAAAAAGGCGAACCTCGCGATACACTGGTTTATTTGATTGATTATGAAAAGCCGGACAATAATTCATTTATTGTTGCCAACCAATGGACATTTGTTGAAAATAGTGAAAAACGTCCGGACGTATTGTTATTTATTAACGGTTTGCCACTGGTATTGATGGAACTGAAATCGCCTTCACGCGAAGAAACTGATGCCTCCGAAGCATATCGCCAAATTCAGAATTACAAGCATGAAATACCATCAATGTTTGTTTATAATGCTATTTGCGTTATGAGTGATTTGGCGGTATCTAAAGCCGGAACGATAACATCTGACGAAACTCGCTTTATGGAGTGGAAGACGGTTGACGGTTCTTATGAAAATACCAAATATGCCCAGTTCGATACATTTTTTAACGGTATTTTTGAAAAGTCGCGCCTGCTTGATATTTTGAAAAACTTTATTTGCTTTTCTAACGAAAACAAAGGAGCAGCAAAGATTTTAGCTGGCTACCACCAATATTTCGCGGTTAAAAAAGCGATTGAATCAACCAAACACGCGACACAAACTGACGGTAAAGGCGGTGTATTCTGGCATACACAAGGGAGCGGAAAGTCGCTTTCTATGGTGTTTTACGCGCATTTGTTACAAAGTGCATTAAACAGCCCGACAATAGTTGTCATTACTGACCGTAACGATTTGGATGACCAACTGTATACGCAGTTTTCTAAATGTAAAGACTTTCTGCGCCAAGAACCGGTGCAGGCTACCAGTCGCGCTCATTTGAAACAGCTTTTGGATGGTATCAAAGCCAACGGTATTTTCTTTACCACAATGCAGAAATTTGAGGAATCACCGGAACCGTTGTCAGAGCGTCGTAATATTATCGTAATGGCGGATGAGGCACACCGCGGGCAGTATGGCTTAAGCGAAAAGATAGATAAAGACGGAAATATCAAAGTCGGTACAGCGCGAATTATTCGTAATTCTCTGCCAAACGCAACATATATTGGTTTTACCGGAACGCCGCTTTCTCTTGATGACCGCAACACGCGAGAGGTATTTGGCGATTATATCGATATTTATGATATGACACAAGCGGTGGAAGATGGTGCAACACGTCCGGTTTATTATGAAAGCCGCGTGATAAAACTTCACTTAAAGCCGGAGATTTTGCAACTGATTGATGCTGAATATGATTTAATGGCGCAAAATGCCGATCCGGAAGTTATTGAAAAAAGCAAAAAACAGCTTGGGCAGATGGAAACTATTTTGAGCGATGACGACACAATCAATTCGCTTGTCTGCGATATTTTGGATCACTACGAGAACTATCGCGAGAATTTATTGACAGGTAAAGCCATGATTGTGGCTTATTCTCGACCAATTGCTCTAAAAATTTATCATCGGATTTTGGAGCTTCGTCCGGCATGGAAGAATAAAGTTGCGGTGGTTATGACTTCGGATAATAAAGATCCGGAAGATTGGCGTGCCATTATCGGTAATAAATCGCATAAAGAGGAATTGGCTCGTAAATTTAAGGACAATTCGGATCCTTTGAAAATTGCAATTGTCGTTGATATGTGGTTGACCGGCTTTGATGTGCCGTCACTTTCTACAATGTATGTTTATAAGCCGATGGAAGGTCATAATCTGATGCAGGCGATTGCTCGTGTTAATCGTGTGTTTGAAGATAAAGAAGGCGGCTTAGTGGTCGATTATATTGGCATTGCAAGTGCTTTGAAAAAGGCTATGAATGACTATACCATCCGCGATAGAAAGAACTACGGCAACATGGACATTGCCACCACCGCATTTAACAAATTTAAGGAAAAATTGCAGGTCTGCCGCGATTTGTTGCATGGTTTTGATTATAGCGAATTTGCGACCGGAACGAATTTAGTCAGAGCTAAGTTAATCAGCGGTGCGGCAAACTTTATTATCGATAGAGAGAAAAATAAAGAAAAGGATGCCTTTATTAAGCAAGCTCTCATGTTGCATCAAGCACTGTCGCTTTGCTCATCCATTGTTGAAGAAGGATTGCGTATTGAGGCGGCATTTATTGAAGCTGTTAGGATTATGATTTTGCGCTTTACCGAAAGCGGTGGTCACAAGAAAATATCATTACCGGAAATGAATAAGCGTATCAATGAATTGCTGGAAAAAAGCATAAAGAGCGATGGTGTTATCAATCTGTTTTCGGATATAAAAGAAGAATTCTCTCTGTTTGATCCGAAATTTTTGGAAGAAATATCCAAGATGAAAGAGAAAAATTTGGCGGTGGAATTGTTGAAAAAGTTAATAGCAGAGCAAATTTCAATCTATCGCCACACAAATGTTGTTCGCTCCGAAAAATTCAGCGAAATGATACAAGAAGCAATGAATCGTTATCTTAACGGTATGCTGACAAACGAACAAGTTATTGAAGAATTGCTTAATTTGGCAAAACAAATCGCGTCAGCACAAAAAGAAGGTGAAGATTTAGGACTTAATGCAGAGGAAGCCGCATTTTATGATGCATTAACCAAACCAGAAGCTGTCAAAGATTTTTATGAAAATGACGAATTAATTGCTATAACAAAAGAACTTACAGAAACTTTACGCAAAAACAAAACAATTGACTTTCAAAAACGCGAACCAGCACGAGCTAAAATGCGCATGATTGTTAGAAAATTGCTTAAAAAATATAAATATCCTCCGGAAGGAGTGGAAGATGCTGTCCAAACAGTAATGACGCAGTGCGAATTGTGGGCAGATAATGTAATGGCTGTATAATGATCAAAGTTTTGTTTGTATGTTTGGGAAATATTTGTCGGTCGCCGATGGCGGATTTTGTGTTTAAACAAATGGTCGCCGCAAAGGGGCTGTCGGAGCAGTTTTATATTGATTCTGCCGCCACCGAGCGCTTTAACGAAATGTGCCACGCCGGCATTCATCACGGCACCCGCGACAAGCTGAAAGCCATGCAAATTCCGTTCGAGGAGCATTATTCGCGGCAAATTCGCCCGCGCGACTACGTGTATTTCGACTACATTATCGCGATGGACGATAGTAATATTGATGACATTTTGGAGATTGTCGGACCGGATACGGAGCGCAAAATTTATCGCCTGCTTGATTTTACGGACCATCCGCGCAATATCCGCGATCCATGGTATACCGGCAATTTTGACGAGAGCTATGATGATATCAGCGAGGGTTGTCAGGCGTTTTTGGAATATTTAAATCTATAATAGAAAAAATTTTTAATATTCCTTATTGCATTTTTAGTATTTAGCATATTAAAATACATCCTGTACTTAACATCATTGATAAGGTTGGACTATGTCAGATTTAAAGCTGTTTAATATCAAAAGTGGCAAAGCTGTTGAGCTCAATAGCTTAATTGTTAGCAAAGAGCGTAATATTCAAAGGATTGTAGAAGAAAATAGCGATATACTATTGAATGTACGCTTTTTGAAAAGTGAGCATGCTTTCAAAGCAGAAGATGGACATAATGCTCGTATTGATACTTTAGGTCTTGATGAAAATAATTGTCCTGTGATTATTGAATATAAGAGAGATGGCAAAGATACGGTTATCAATCAAGGTTTATTTTACATGGATTGGTTGGTAAAGCACCCCAAGGATTTTGCTTGGTTAGTATTAGAAAAGTTTGGGAAGAAAGTTGCTGATGATATCGACTGGTCTCAACCACGTTTAATTTGTATTGCACAAGATTTTAGTCGTTATGATGAATTTGCAATCAAACAGATGCAAAAAAATATTGATTTAATGCGCTATCGTATATATGAGAATGACCTCTTACTATTTGAATTAGTCAATAGTTCTAGCGACGAAAATAATAAGTCTACTACTAACAGTATGTTAAAAAAAGAACATAGCACCAATAAAAAAGTTAAAACGGTAATAGATAAATTAGATGCGGCATCTTCAGATATTAAGTCCCTATATAATGAATTGGATGATTATCTCCTGTCTTTAGGGGATGATGTTCAAAAGAAGGTTCTAATGCATTATATTGCCTATAGGCGGTTGAAAAATTTTGCCTCTGTGCAATTTAATAAAAACGAAATACAAATATATGTCAATGTTGATGCGGAAACAATTAATTTAGAAAAAGGTTTTACGCGTGACGTTCGTAATCTTGGGCATCTTGGAACAGGAAAATTGGAAATAACAATTAAGAATTTAGCGGAATTAGAAAAAGCAAAACCTTTGATAGAGAAAAGTTTAACTCGATCATGATTTTTTAGATTTCCTCTTCTGATATTCCGCTTTTAGTTCGGTTTCGCATTGTTTATATCGGGCGACCATTTGTTCCAGCTTATGTCGCACGCGGAATAAACGGTCCTGTGACTTTATCGGTAGCGGATTGACGTAGGCCTGCTTTAACAGCGTTTCAATTTGAGTTAAGGTTCTGCCGGCATTATAATACAACATCCGAAAAGTTGTCCGGTTGCTCGGCTCAATTTCTTCGTATCGCTTCATTTTCATGGCTCAACTCCCATATATCGGCAGTAACTCGACCCGGACGGATCCACATAAAGTGTCGGCCGGCCGGCGCATTTTAATTCGACTACTTGGCGGTGGTTTTCGTTATCATAACCGCCTTTGCCGGATAAAAAGATGTAATCGTCAAGTGGCGCTCGGCATATTGCATCATACCAGACCGGAGGCAGGTTGACTATTTCCGCTACCGTCACTTCTTCGGCCTGATTGTTATAGCGCTGGCATAACTCCGTTACTTCGTCGATGTCTGAGGGCTTCCTGACCATATAAATTTTTACTGTTTTCATGGTTTTTCCTTTCGTTACAACCCAATGAATGCTTGGAAATGGGGCAATATCAAGTACAATATGACGTTTGTTGCACAATTCTTCAAAATTTCAGAGAAATACTGATTTTTTGAGCGGCTGTATTGGGCATACAGTGCGAGGAAAATTGGTGTTTATATGAAATTTTGAAGTTTGCCCTTCGGGTTTGCCTGCAAAAGTGTTCTGCTTTGTCATTAAACTTGAAAATATGCTCTATATTCTCGGCGTTTAACTCCGCGCATAACGCTTTTGCAGAGCAAATGCAACAATGTTATACTGCACTTGGTATTGCCCATCAGTCCAGTGAAATAGGTAAAAAAATGCAGATTTTCTATAGCCCGCCATCGTTTTTGGAAAGTATGCTTTTTTTATTTATACAAATAGTGCAACAGACTTGCATCATGTAAGGCATCTGCATCATAAAGTATTGAAATTTCTTCATCCGGTGTAAATTGCGGAATTTTCCCATAATTTACATAATTATGTAATTTTATGAGAGCTTCATTTCTAACACTTTTTCCGAATTCGGGAGCCGGACCGTTTGTTTTTAACATATATGTATGAATTTCAAGCAAATAATTATCATCAATCAAATCCAGCACTCCGTTTGTTTTCTTATCTTTTTTAAGTGTAGCATAGATTCTTTTAGCTTGATTGGCAACTTGCGGAGCGTGTATTTCTTCAGGAATAACAAACCACTTTCTCTTTAATAAGCCTAAACCAATACTTTCATAAGATGAAAGTGATGCCAGCGGAATAGAAAACATCAATCCGATGGTAATCGGCAAAATCCAATAAAAAAGCGAATTAAGCTGAAAATAGACGAGCAAGGTTGTTGCAATTCCTAAAATCGTGTGTCCGATATATCTGTTGAAGGCAGTTTTCCAATTTGTTCGCCCGTCACGATTTTGTGTACTCCAACCGGAATCCTTGCCAGACAGAATTTCCAAAACTATTTTTGTTTGCGAAACCATCATAATCGGCGCAATTAAGGCCGAAAACAAAATTTCAAATATAAAGCTTTTTATTGCTCCGAAAACTCCTCCTATTTCTACCTTTTTATAATTTTTAATATATATTATCAAACCAAGAAATTTCGGAAAAATCAGCATAAACATTGAAATTGCAAATAATGTAATAGTTCCCATTTTGTTGAAAATGGGCCAATTGGGAAATAATGTTTCCTCCACTGGAAAATATTCAGGAGGAAAATAAATTCGTCCTAAGGCTACTAAAATGCCAAAAATTAAAAACGAAAACCATAAAGGAGAAGATAGATATGACATAATCCCTATTGTAAAATGTATACGGCTTATCGGATGAATATGCTTAGAAAACAAAATTTTTAAGTGTTGTATATTACCCTGACACCATCTTCTATCCCTAATTGTAAAGTCTAACATACTTGGAGGGCATTCTTCATAGCTACCGGATAATTCCGGTACCAACCAGGCAAACCAACCTCCGCGTCTGATGAGGGCTGCCTCCACAAAATCATGACTCATTATATATCCGCCAAACGGTTTAGGACCTTTCAATACCGGCAGACCGCAACAGTTTATGAATGCCTGCACCCTTATAATAGCATTATGTCCCCAATAATTACTATCATGTACTTGCCAAAAACTGGAGCCGACAGCGACAATCGGTCCATATACTTTTCCGGCAAATTGCTGAATGCGAGAGAATAATGATTTACTGTTAATACACAATGGAGGCACCTGAATAATACCTGCGGTTTCATTAACCTCCATAAGTTGCGACATTTTAACAATTGTTTCACCACTTAATAAACTGTCTGCATCTAATACTACCATAAAATCATATAAGGCGCCCCATTTGTGGCAAAAATCCTCAATATTACCGCTTTTACGCGCAATATTTTTTGAGCGTCTTCGATAATAAAGATTGATGTCATCAGGCATTTGTTTACGTGCATTAATCCAAGTATTTTCTTCTTCAATCCAAATTTTAGGATTATTAGTATCACTCAAGATATAAAAATCATAGGCTTTTGCCTGACCGGTACGTTCAATTGACTGCGCCATTGACACAATATTAGCAAAAACTCTTTTTGAATCTTCATTATATATCGGCATTAAAACAGCTGTTCTGGTAGAAAGAGCAGAATCCTTTTCAGGCCAGTTTAACCCTGCTTGATTTTTATATCGTAATAATTCAATAAAACCACAAACGCTTGACCAGAAAAACATTGATATCCATGCCGTAGTAAGCATATACAATAGCGTCAATATAAACTTGACAGTTATTGAGGATTCGCTTGGCATATATAGCGTCCACTTGAATGTTAAATAGGCAGTGGTCAAAGCCATCAGACCGAAAATAATAATTCGGCGCCATTTAATTGTTGATTCTGTAATTAAGCGAGTTTTAAACACTCTAAATCTCCTGATAATACTGATTATTTATGCAATGCAATAGGCTCTATTTTCTGAGTTGGAATAACTGATACTTTGTAATAAGGAACAATAAAAAATGCTGATTTCTTAAAATATTCATCGCTTTTATCAAAATCAGGTAATAGCGCATCAATTCCGTACTTCTCAGCATTTTTGCCTTCAATAAACAGAGCTTTATACAAAGCTACAGACTGCATTTTGGATAAATCTTTAGAAAAAACTTTTTTAGCTTTGCTATAGATTATATCATCAAATGACTTGCTTATATCATCTTGCTGGTTCAAACTTTCATATGAAGCCAAAAGCTTGGAAATATCAATATCAGCACCATACCCCAGTCCTCTTAAATAAGCTTTTATGATATCATCACGCGAATGAACTCTTATTTTAACCATTGATAGCTCCATACTTCAGAAATAGTTTTTCCGTTTTGCTCCAGCGATATTCTAATTTCATCATTGTCGCTATGCGGAGAATAATCTACATATACCGTAATTCCTTTTGTTATAGGGTTATATATTGCACTGACATTGATTATTTTGCCACTGATTGCAGAAACATTAGGAGTAATACCTTTTTGGGAAAAATCAGAACCTAAATTTTTACCTGTAAAATCTATAACAAATTTTCTGGTTTCGGAAATACCCTCTGTTCCGGAAATTCCTCCTTGTCCTGTTCTTGTTGCAGAAACATAAGCAATATCTTCTTCTTTCATCACATCATTGAGCCAAATCAAACGATAAGAAAATTTATATTCTTTTGCTGCTTCAATAGGTGTTTTCGGTACCCAATAGGCTACAATATTATCATGGATCTCTTGGCGAGACGGAATTTCTACAAGTTGCACAATACCTTCATTCCAATTTTCAAGAGGCTCAACCCAAGCACTCGGGCGACTTTGATAATTTGCTTCAAAATCCTGATAATTTGATAAGTCTCTATCTCGTTGCAACAAGCCAAATCCTTTCACTCCATTATCAACAAAACTGCTGATACGTAATTTTTTAGAATTATCAAGCGGACGCCATAACCACTCACCATGACCATTATGGACCAATAATCCATCACTATCATGAACTTCTAGGCGAAAATCGTCAAAATCGCTTTTGTTATTTTCACCAAACAAAAACATTGATGTCAAGGGAGCAATTCCTATTTTTTGAATATTTTCACGCGGAAACAAATGAGCTTCGATATTCATAATTGTATTAGCACCAGGAATAATTTCAAAGCTATAAGCTCCACTCACACTTTTACTATCTAATAGGGCATATAAGGTAATTACTTTGTCTTTAGTTTTTGGTTTTTGCAACCAAAATTCTTTAAAAATAGGAAATTCTTCTCCAATCATTTCCGCAGTGTTAATTGCTAATCCACGAGCGGATAAACCATATTTTTGCCCCTTTGCTAAACCGCGAAAATAACTGGCTCCCAAAAAAGTTACCAACTCGTCATAATATGCTGATGTATTGAGCGGACTATGAATTCTAAAACCTGCATAACCTAAAATTTCATCATCATTTTCATTAAATTTATTGTTTCCGTAGTCAAAATATTTGGCTGAAAAATTGATTGGTTTTGAAACGTTATTGACAACCTCATTTATTTTAACCGGAATCTTAAAAATACTTCCTAAATGAAAAAACTGAACTTCATACGGCAATTTTTGATTATACCAAGGCCCCGCTTCTCTTACAAAGCGAATATCACGATATTGGTCATATGACAGATTTAACAATTCTGAAGAGCCAATTGTATCTGGTACAGCATAAGGCATTTTTGATAATTGTTTAGCCTTATCAATAACATTCTGAAATGAAAAATTTGTAACCACTAAATTCGGGGGCGTCTTATCTGTAATTTGTCTGTAATAAATCAAGCCGTAATAACAACAAAAACAAAGAATAATGCTTAGTAAACAAATCAAAAAATTTTTTAACATCTTGTCCCCGTAATATTATCAACTATTTACATATTTTGGTGTACAATATGCAGATTATTTTCGTTAGTCAATAGAAAATACATACTTTAATTTATATATGCGGGAAAAACTTAAAAAATGTCGTTTTTATGTGGAAAAAATACATAAAAATGATTCTAAAGATGTATATGTTTCTAAATAAATTATAGTAAAATTACTACACGCCTGTTTTAACAATCCCTTTGCCGAATTTGGCTTCCAGCTTGTCCACCAAATGCGAGAGTTTGTCGTCATGAGGTTTTACTTCCTCAAACAGCGATTGTTGCACTTCGCCATAGGTCAAATGTGTCAGAGTTACGCCGGTTGAGCGATAAATTAAATTCGGGCGGTAGAGTTGTTTTAAGATGTTTATGGCGGTCATACGCACCTCTTGGTCGCCGTTGGTTGGGTTGGGCAGTTTCGCCTCAATGGCGAGATATTTGAAGTCTTTGGTGCGGAGCATAACTTCCACCCCTTGGCAAAAGCCGTTCCACCGCCGTAACTTCTGACACGCCTCGTGAACATGTCGATTTAGTTCGTGTTCCAAATATTCCAAACTTTGCGTGAAGTCCTCAAAACTGCGGGTAACCTGTATGCTCTGCGGGGCGGTGGGTTCGTTGTTAACCAAAGATGTCGCAACACCGGTCAGCTCACTTTTGAGATTTAAGCCGTTGATTCCGAAAGCTTTTCTGATCCAACCGTTTTCTTTCTCCACAAAATCTTTAATCGTGAAAATCCCGCTGAACTTCATGTGTTCGCTGTTTTTGCGCCCGATACCGCTGACGTCCTCAATCGGCATGCTACCTACAATATCCAATATTTTATCCGGCGGAATAACGAATATGCCGTTGTTACTCTTGGCCTTATCACTCGCCAATTTCGCCAGCGTTTTGGAGGTTCCTAACCCGATGGACACCGGAATTCCGACCTTATCCCACACGGTCTTCCGGATATTTTTAATAATGTCGGTATAGGTGGAGTGATAGACCTTGTTGAGGCTGGTTAAATCGATAAATGCTTCATCAACCGATGTCACTTCGACATCCGGGCTGAAAGTTTTTATGGTATCCATTACCTGTTTGGAAATCTCGGTATAGCGGTGGTGGCGCGCCGGAATACAAATCGCGGTCGGAAAGTTCGGTTTAACCTGAAAATACGGCTGCCCCATTTTAATCCCGAGTGCTTTGGCTTCTTTGGAACGGGAAACGATAATGCCTTTACTGGTGGCACCAGTCATAACGCACACCGGCTTTCCTTGCAAATCTGGGTTATCCTTTCGTTCGCAAGAAACGAAAAAGCAGTCGCAATCAACCAAAGCTATAACGTGCTGGCGCATTTTACCTCTTCAAAATATAGTATGTTCCTTTGGTAGAACCTTGTTTTTCAAGCAAGTCTTTCTTGACGAGATTTTGCACGGTCTTTTTGACGGTCTCGCTGTTTTTGCTTAAAGCCTCTGCCATTTCTGAAACAGACCAATTTGTTTTATCTTCAAAGAGGTCTAAAACGGCTTGCTCGGCTTTGCTTATTCTCGTTGTGTCCGCTTTCAAAGCTAAAGCAATTTTATCTTCTAAATGGCGCTTTTGCTTGGCAAGCGAGGTAATAAAGAACGTCAGCCACGGCTCATAATTAACCTTATCGGTCCATATCGTCTTTTGCGTAGCGCGCAGAGCTCTGTAATATGCGTCTTTGCTTGCTTCAATAATAGATTCCATTGAAGCGTAAGGCATATAATTATAGCCGTTTTGCAGCATAAGCATTGTCGTTAAAGCGCGTGAAAGCCTGCCGTTGCCGTCTGTAAAAGGGTGTATTGATAAAAAATGCACAACAAACACCCCGATTGTGATAATCGGGTGAAAATAGCCGTCCTTAAAATTAATATTCGTCCAGTCCACTAATTCCTGCATTAAGCGCGGCGTATCAAAAGGCGTTGCCGTTTCAAAAATTGTACCAATTTCATTGCCGTCAGCATCAAAGGCTGCCACGCGATTTGAATCTTTTTTATATTCGCCGCGATGACGCTCGTCTTTGTCTGAATACGAAAGCAAGATTTTATGCAACTGCCGAATATAATTCTCGGACAGATTGATTTCTTTATAATTCTCAAAAATCGTTGAAAGCAAATCGGCATAGCCGGCGACTTCTTGCTCATCGCGCGTTTGAAATGACTTTTTGTTGATATGATTAAAGACAGTTTCAACCTCTGTATCATTTAATTTGTTGCCCTCAATACGATTTGACGAGCCGATAGATTCAATCGTCGCAATGCGCTTCATGGCTTTTAATTTATCAGGCTTAATCTTTATACCGCCGCTGTTAAACGCCCCGTTAAAAGCATCGATTTCTGCTATTTTCTTAAGCATATCCGGCGTAATTGTAATATCTGTCATATTCGGCATTTTAATATCCTTTGCTAATATAACTGACCGATTGCCCTTTAGTTATTTTGTGAATTATACTCAATGAAATCATTCAACGCTTTTCCATCTTCAGTACGCCAATAATATTTACCATTACAAGCTCCACCACCGACAAACTCACCTGCAGTAGAAGGCGATGTAAATTCTAAATCTTTTGTTGTTACATCGTTCACAATATATTTTGCATAACTATCCCGCAATTTTTTCACAGAATCCCGATTACTATAAATTTTACTGTCAATGCGTGAACCAGATAATACAATGTAACGATTGCCATCCAAAACCATCATTTTAGCATCTGTTGAATCACGTAAAAACTTGAATATCTGGTCAGTATTAACCGTATATTTTCCTTTGTAATGGATAGTTTTCTTTTTATTGGCATCGCAAACAATAGAAGCTTTATCAATATCATCTGGAACATTTAATTCTGCATCTTCTATTAGTTGTGCACAACGAGTTAAATGTTTTAATGCGTCTGCTGGCTTTATATTAAAAAACTCACGACCTTTGCGAATTCGTTTATCAGCTAAATCAGTTAAAATTTCATGTAAGTGCTTTTCAAGTTCATTATATTTTGATGTTTTGATTGTAGCATATATTTCAAATGGTAAAGGGACAGCTGTGTTATCTAATTCTTTTGAACGAACATCAACTTCGCGAGAGCTTTTTCCTATTTTTATCCAATCTTCCCTAAAACTTGGATTTGTTAAAATATAAACATATCCTTTTTCTTTCGTCATGGCAAAATCCTTTCATTTTGTTTTATTACCGAAATGTTACCGAATAATTCCCGAAAAGTCAAGAAAAATTCCCGAATATCTACATTATTTAAGTCCGGTCGCCGGATATTTTTTATATCCTCAAATATTATCAATCGGAAAATCAGGCGCATTGGAGGAAAGAGATCGGCAAAGGCGATTGGTCGGCGGCGGAATTGTTGCACGACTGGCTAGAGAACGATAAATTAAAGCAGATGTGCGGGGAAGCGACTGAAGTTTATCTGCTTACTGACGGCGATAAACTGGTTTCGTTTGCGACTTTGGCACCGCAAGATGAGATTGACGCACCGGAACTGTCGCCGTGGATCGGGTTTGTATATACGTTTCCGGCCTATCGCGGTCATCGCAACGCCGGCAAGTTAATTGCCCACATTTGCGAAGTTTTAAAATTCGCCGGAACCGAAAAAGTTTATATTTCCACTGACGAAATCGGCCTCTACGAGAAATACGGCTTTACCTTTTGGCAGACCATGACCACCCGCGAGGGCAAACCAACTCGGGTGTATGTGAAAAAGTTATAATTTTCTCACTTAATTTTGTATCTAAATATTTCAACACGTCATAATCTGTCGTGTTTGTATGTTTAATTGTTTTCGTAAAGTTCAACAAACAACAGGAGACGAAAATGATTGAAGATGTGACGCTTAAAGATGACTGCTTAACTATTGTCAAAGACGGAAGTAGGATGGGGATGATGCTCACGGGCATGATGACTGCACCTTATCGGCTTGAACATTGGGACAGCGAAAAAATAGTGATTATTGCCAATGAAGAATATAGGCACGTTCTCGATGAACAAGGACATTTTATAAAAAGCGAACCGTATTAAGGAGTTATCTATGCAAGACGATATATATAAGGTAAAAATGGAGGCGATGACTTCATTAGTTAAAGCATTTTACCACGATTTTATGCCGATGATACAACAAATAAAAGATGATGTATCGGCACTCCATATCGGTGAACAAGACAAGGAAGCACTTGGCCGGATAAATGAACAATTACGGCAAGCCGAAAGTTTGCTTCGTCAGTTAATGACGATTACAACCCCAAAGGAGCCAAAGAAATGATAGAATATATCAGGGATACGATAAAATTCAGCCGGCCGATTGATAAATTTCCACACACTCTAGAGGGCATGATTGCGATTGTTTATAACGGAAAGAATACACGTTGTCCGGCATGGGGTATGGGTAAAACGATTGTCAAGGTCGATAAAGACTACGTTTACGTTCAGTCCGATACGGAAGGAAAAATCGATTTATTCAACGAACACGGCGACAAAGTCAAACAAATCGGTACAGAGGAATTAAAATGATAAAAACGGGCTTTTCTTTCATTGATACGGATTTAGGCGGTCTTCACGCCGGCGATTTGGTGACAATGCAAGGTGATTGCATACAAACAGAGCAATTTATAATCAGCTTAACACAAAATATTACGGACAATAACGACGGTTTTGCGTTGATAATGAACACTCTTGATTTTCCGTTGTTTACTTCCACTATTTTTGACAATAGTCCTGCTGATGGCGATTATGCGCTGATTGGCAACAGAATTTCGAAAGACAGCCTTTTAACACGACATGGACTACCTATGCAAGATGACCCGACACAAGGCGTTGATTTGTTGCTGAGAAGTTATTCCGCATGGCTAAACTTAAAAAAATTTCAACACCTAAAGAATAAAAAACTGCTGGTGATTATTACGCCGATATACAAGTTAAGATATGGTCTTGATGAAGATGGGGCAACATTGATGTTGAAAGATGTGGCGCATATTCTTGATATTCCGGTGATATGCTGGCAGCGAGATTCTTCGGAAGATTTAATTGCGACGGATATAACTTTCAAATTGACGGCAGAAAGAGGTTACAAAGAACCGATAGATATTGAGGTTATTAAGCAACCTGGGAATAAAGCTTTTCGTATCCGCGCAAACGAATCATCGCTGAAATATAAGGAATACCTGAAAGATTGTCCTAAACTTTGGTTTTATGAGGAGAAATATGATGATTGATAACAGAAAAGTTATAATAAATACTGAAGTTACCGGCTTATATCCCAAAGACGGCCACAAAATGGTGGAAATCGCCGCCATTGAAATTGATGAAAACGATATCCAAACCGGCGTGGTTTTTCACGCTTATATCAATCCGAAACGTCGGATACCAAAAGATGTTACGGCGATACATGGTTTGGACTATAAGTTTTTGAAGAATTATCCGTCGTTTGCGGCGTATAAAGACGGATTTTTGTGTTTTATCGAGGGTAAAGAAATAATCGGGCATAATGTGCAATTTGACATAAGCTTCCTTAATAATGAGGTCGGCTTTGAACTACCGAACAATGTAACCGATACATTGGAAATGGCACGAACAGCGTTTCCAGCACAAAGGAACAATTTGGTTGCGTTGAGTGAACGCCTTAATATTAAAATCAAACATTCGCCTTACAACGGCGCTTTGCTTGATGCTCTGTATGCATACGAAGTTTATAAAAGGCTGAAAAATGGGAAAAATAAAATTTGATATAGCCGGATGGAAAGAAAAGCTCCTAAACGGTGCGGATATTAATAAGCCGGATAAAAAAGGTTGGACTGCTTTAGATTATGCAATTCGTGCCGATAGCATAGAAGGGGTTGAATTTTGTATTAATAAGGGCGCTGATGTTAATAGAGAAATTGAAAAACATGACTATGCAACACCTTTACATTTTGCGGCAAAATATAGCAAAAAACCTGAAATGATTGAAATATTGGTAAAGCACGGGGCTAAGATAGATGCATTGGATATGTGCGAATATAGTCCGCTAAACTATGCTGCGTTTCATAATGCCAATCCGGATATTATTAAAAAATTGGTAGAATTGGGATCTGATATTAATGAATATAACGTTTTTCTTTCTGCTTTTCAATCGGCATGTTTGAGCAACCCCAGTTTGGAAGTTATTAAAACAATTATACGATTGGGTGCTGATTTTGATGTACAAGATGCTTTGTGCTTTGCCGCAGTGAATAAAAATTTATATATCTTAAAATATATGTTAAAATTGGGCGGAGATATAAACACCAAGAGCAAAACGTTAGGAAAAGATTTTCCATTGCATAATGCAGTTTACAATAAAAACTCCGAAGTCCTAAAATTTTTGCTTAAAAAAGGTGCTTATAAGACTATCAATGCCAAAGACGAATTTGGAAATACACCTCTGATTTCTGCAGTATTTCCTGGAAATTTGGAAAATATAAAAATATTGCTTGAGGCCGGTGCTAATGTTAATGCAAAAAATAACTATGGCGAAACACCCCTTATGAAAGCCTGTTCTAGTAATAAGAATATTGAAGTTATTCAGACATTATTAGATGCTGGAGCAGATATTTTAGCTAAAGACAAAAGAGGCAAAACGTGTTTTAATTATGTAGTGTACTGTGCGAGAAATTACGCAATTTTTAAGCTTTTGCTAATGCGTATTAAAAATGTTAAGACCAGAAGAAAATATGGATATATTATCGCAAATCATGGTAAAATAACGGCAGATTTAATTATGGTATTGAGGGAATGCCATGTAGATGTATGTAAATCGGAAGATCTGTCCGATTGGATATTTTGTCTGTGTGTTGATAACCATAAAATGGCAAGAAATGTGATTAAGACTGGTATAAAACTTCATATTTCTTTTTTCCATTTATCATTCAGAATTTTAGATAACCCTAAAGGAATATCCGCAAAAATTTTATCACTATTGACTGATATCAACGTCAGAGATGAAAACCAAAATACGGTATTGTTTGACTTTATTAAATGTAATAATTTTCGTATAGTTAATATGCTGATTGATGCAGGTGCTGATGTTAATGCAAAGAATAACCAAGAAGAGACACCGTTAAGCTATGCCGTAAAATATAAAGCAAAAGATAAGATATTTGAGAAGTTGCTAGCCAGCGGAGCCAATGTTGAAACCGAAGATTATATGGTAAAATCAGCCGTAGCTGCTTTTTTGGAGCGACAGAAAATTAAGTCTTCTTCTACGCAATTAAGGCTGTTTGAGGATAAGAAAGGATAATATGATGAAAAAGGCAATTTTATACATTTTGACGGTATTTCTTATCGGATGCAGTTCAAATAAACAATTGTTAGAACAAAGCGTTAAACACTATAGAGCAGACGGCGGGGCGTATTTGCTGTATGACATGCAAAGGGATGAAATGACGGATAAACAATCTGTTAATTTCAATCTACAACAGAAATATCAACCGAATTTTTCCCTTATCGGATTGAAAGGTAAAATGACGCCGGAGCAACTTTTGAGGGAATATGTCGGTATTGTTAAAAACAACTCTGATTTGCTAACTGTTTTGCGGCAAAATGTTCTATCCGGCGAAGCTAAAAAAGCTCAAGTAAATGGTGTTGAGGTTTTTGGTATGACGACAACAACGAATAAAAACCAGACCAAAGAAGTTATAACAACATTTTTGGGGCATTTTATTAAGGGCGAAAATACGTATGCAATATTAATACTTTTGGATAATCCGAAACCAATTAAAGAAACATACGGATTCAGCTCTGCCGGTTGGAATGTTGTTAATATTGCTTGCGATTTAATAACCGCGTTGACAAGCCCAAAATAATGAAATAGGATTTTGATAACGAGATAAAGGAGTTAGGTCTATGGAAAAAGAAGAGTTGATTAAAAAAATCATGAATTGTTGCTTTGCCGATGATAGCGGAAATTTTTGGGAAAAGTTCAAAAATTGGGAACCAGGACAGACTTTTTATACTTCTAGCATTGATCCTGATTATAGAAGCAAAAGATTATACGAATTTCATAAGTTTCTTTGGAATAAACAAGAACAACAAAAAGTTGAGGTAATTTGGAATGGATATGCATACGAATTGGTTGGTATTGATGATAAAGAATTCAGATTAGGCAGCGATTCAATTATGAGTATTTATTGGCATTGTTCAGATAAATACGAGCCTTATGCAACAATAGTAAATAATCTTCGTCAAATTAAAAATATTGAAAATACAGATGAATATAAAAAACTATGCGAGAAACATAAAGGTTCTCATTTTGGCGAAGATATTACTGGCTATTGCGCACTGAAAAAGTTCATTTGTTTATATTTGCAAAAAGCCAATACTATCGGTGGCTTTATTGTTTTTCCGAGGCATGATGTGTCTACAGTAAACACTGTTCGCGGAAAATCAGGAAAAATTCGTGACCGTTTTGATTTAACTCTTGAATGCATCCGAAGATATTACCAAACTAGAGATTATAATCCATTATTTGATGTTTTGGAAGAAAATAAAATGTATTTTGGGAAAGATGAAGATTTCTTCGATATATTTAGAAAAGGTAAATCAGGCTTCGAAAATTATGCGAGATTTTTCTGTTTGAATGAAAGTTGGGTGAAAAACGGGAAAGTTTTATGCTTAATGAATAAGGATAATAAATCACTTGATACATATGATTTTAGTCAAGAACCTTTACCTAAAAGTACTAAGCAATGGTGGACATTTTATCGCAATATTATAGATAGATTGGATGCCCGCAATCAGCAAATTGCAAAGATTTTATCAGACTGTTCTGAGGATGATTTACAACGACTATGTGACGATTTAAGACTAGATTAATTTTTCTTTTTATACCAATCTTTTGGCTTGATGACCTTTACGTCATCACCCCAGGTGTATAAAAACCAATCCATTTCGAGATGGCCGCCGGCTTTGAATTTAACCGTCAGCGTGCCATCCGGATTGCGGGTTAATTTTTGCTTCGGATGGAAAATAAAATTTTCGGCCTCATTGGCCACATCGGCACTAAACAACCATTCCACATCAAAAGGTTCTTCGTGGAAAGCTCCGAAAGATTCCAAAGCATAGGCGTTCAAATCAAATTCGGAACTGTCAAAAATATCCGGCAGAATTTCGACGCTTTTAATACATTGTAGCGAAAAATTGTGCGCTTTGCCGTTGTCATAGCCGTCACTGTGCTTAGCCACTAAGTAGTGGTCGCGTTGACCGTATAAGAAACCGTACGGAACGAGCCTGTAAACATGACTTTTGCCGGAATTTTTGGCTTCATATGCCATTTTGATATGATGACATGATAAAATAGCTTGGCGCAAGGTATTCAAAATATCTTTATTTAATTCAATTCGGGGCCCCGGACGCAAAACCAGACCTTCGGCTTTCATCAATTCATCGGCATCGACTTCGATTTTATTTTTCTGCTCCGGCTTTAAGAGGTTGCGCAACTTGATTTCAATTCTGGACAGAGTATCGGCTTTTTCCTGCAAATTGCTTTGTTTTAGGTTATCAATGGCGGTTTTAAACACGGCTAACTCTTCGGCCGAAAACGAAATAAAACTGTTCAAACTGCGCTGGGTAATGCGCCAGCGCTTGGTGCGCTCACCGGTAGCAACTTCTTCCATTTGCGGAAAATAGTTTAACAGTGCATCGCGCATACGCTCGGCAGTTCTGCGTGAAACGTTGTATTTTCGCTGAATATCCTCAAGCGACAAACCCTCGCTGGATTCCTGCATTGCCATCGCCAAATCAAACAAGTCATACATCTTTTCATAATTAGCCATTTTGTGCCTCTGTTGAAATTTACAAATATTATGCGCCATATTTTGTCGTATTTAGATTATATAACAAAATTTAATAAATGGTGTAATTTTTTTATATAAATCCACGGTTGACTTTAAGTTAATATCGGATAAACTGAATACAAAGATTTCGTAAAACTATAAACGAAAGGAGAGGAAAAATGAGTATGGAACATAATATTTTTAAGTACGCAACCAGTGAGCTTTCTCAAGATGCGGTTATTTGTTGGATATTGAGCTTTTATAATGATAAAAACAGCAAATTATATAATTTAGCTAAGGAATTATTATCTTCGTTTGTGGATCTTGAGACCGAAGATAATAAAATTGAAATAAAGCAACAATTTTATAAAACAGATATTTTAATTCATTTTCCAAATACGAAAAAAGTCGTAATCATAGAAGATAAAACATACACTAGCGAACATGATGAGCAAATTGCAAAGTATGTAGAAAAAATATCAAATAGCGACAAATATAAGGGATGTAAAATATATGTCGTTTATTTCAAAACCGGTTTTTATTACGATAACGATAAATTAGTTGAATATAAATGTCAAAATAACAAAGATAATAAATTTGACGGCTTTACTTCTATTCACGGAGAAGATTTCCAAAAAATTTTGCAAAAATATAAAAATATTGATGCGATATTGGATATGTATATAGAATACTTGGATAATTTAATAAAGTGGTATGATACTTATGGCAAGTTTGACGATATCAGCCACGAAAGTTTTTGGGATTGGAATGTTTCAAAAGAATATATTGCTCAATATAAGCTAATGAGAGAAATTTTTCCGGAAAAGATGTGGAATAAAGATGACGAAAGTGGATTGTATATGGTGTATTCCGGCTCCAGCCGCGGACGTCCATGGACAGAGATAAGAATTCTAAATAAAACAGGCCATAGAGTATTTTGGCGAATAGATACTGATAACAAAGGACCTTATTTATCGCTTCGCTATTATAATCCGTATAACAAGGATAACGATGAAGAACATAAAAAACATACAATTGAATACCAAAGATATTACGAATATGCAAAAGAAGCTATCGGAGATGGAACAAAATATTATGAAGTTGGAAAGAAAGAAAATTATTTCGAAGCTACCTTGCTACATATTCATATTAGCGATGTATTGGCTAACTGGGATGAAAATGGAACTAAATTTGTTGAAGAAATCAGAAAGATTACAGATGAATTTATAGCTGAAGTCTCAAATAAAAAATAATGAGTTAATTGGTTCTTACCGGCCTTTCATCTAGAAAGGCCAAAATATATTTTCACGTAAAAACTAAATCATGCATTGAATGATTTTTTTCACATCCCCATCGTTATATTCAAAATAAGGGAACGGACAAATTATAATTTGTTTTATAAGCGGCGACGGATTATAAACGGCAAAAATGCGATAATTTCTTGATGTCCTGCCGACGAGAGTAAACCTATCTTCCGGAATATTAAAAGCTTCGGCAAAAAAATTTTTGTATCCGGTTCCGAAACAAAAAATTGTTTTAGGCCGATCCGTTAATTTCAATAAATTATCAAAACATTTTTGCCGAGCTTTAATTACACCTTTTTGATAGGACTTAAACGAGGAAAATCCGGTTAACTTTTTATAAGGTTCATTTTCACTCCAAATTCCTTTTTTTCGCTTATCATCATTTCCTTTAAAAGGTAACGGAAAGAGATTGAGCTTAAAAGAGTCAGAGCCAGAGGAAAAAATCTTACTTCCGTTTTTAGATTTGGTAATTTTCTGATAAAGTTTATTTAATTTCTTTTCAAATTTCCAAATTTCTTTGTTGTTATTATCTTTTTTTTCAATATCTATATTTGTATATTCCGGTTTTTCAACAGGTATCCATTTATCATTTTTATAATATTTGGTTATACCTTCATCTCCCCAGTCTGCCCATTCCATACCGACAAACCAGTATTGTGCGTTAACATCACCGCCATCAATTCCAGAATAGCTCTCGCAAAAATTTAAGAAATCAACCATTTCAAATTATCCTTCTCCTTGTTTGTTTTTTAATATTCTATTTTGTTCGGTAATGTGAATCAAGCAGAATATCCAATTTATACCGAGTGTCGATATTGTAGATTTCTTTGAGTTTTTGCACATAAAATGCCTGCGCCAAAATCTTTTTTATCGGCCATTAATTTAAAGGTTCCGCTCTTACCTCCATCTTTGGAAATAAAAGTTATGCGTCCGCGCGGATATTTTTCGTAAGGTGCATTTTTCAGCTCCGGATATTTATGCAAAACTTTCGGCCAACATTTAATATGCTCAAATGTTGAATCATAATACATGTCGGTATGACTTGCTTTTTCTATATCTTGAGTAAAACAGGCCAACGTTTGTTTTTCTCCAATCGGTATAAGCCAAAAAATTCCCACTTTCGATCGCATGGATTTCATCCTCTCTTCTCTTCCCAAAATAATCCGGTGGCCCAATCGAAATGCAGTTTAATTATGCCGCAATAGCCGCCGGAATTGCGAGCGATGATTATTTCGCACAAATTCTCAACTTCTTTGCAACGTTTTTGCCATTTATCATGCCTTTTAACAAATTTTTCGGCGGTTTCGTTTTTGCGTTTTATCGGTTCCGCAAATTGAATATAATAGCTTTCGCGATACAAAAAGATGACATTATCTGCCGCATTCTGATTGCGCATAATCCCGCGAATATCACTCATAAGCGGGTGTTTATCGGCTCGGCTTTCCAACTTCCGTTTCAACTGCGAAAGCACCACAATCGGCACGTTTAACTTTGTTGCTAAAGTTTTAAGCTGCATAACTATTAAGCTGTAATCTTCTTTTGTTTGATATTCTTCGCCCAAGAGTTGTAGATAGTCGATAATCACGCATCCGATTTGCTTCTGCTGAGCAATTTTTTGCAATTCTTGAGCAATACCGTCAACTTCAAATACATCCGCCAGATAATAAATCGGCAATTCCTTAAATGCACGCTCGGCTTTGCAGATTTTTTCAAAGTTTTCTGCCAAATCCTCGCCAAGGCGTAATTTATACGCCGGAATTGCGGTTTGCAGAGCCAGTAAACGATTGGCAAACAATTTCGGTGCCAAATCCAGGCCGATATACACCACACATTTATCATCTTCGGGATTTTGTTGATGCGCCAGATAAAAACCGGCGGCGATATTATACGTCAAATTGGCGGCCAAAGAGGTTTTACCCATCGCCGGTCTGGCCCCGATAATCGTCACTTCTCCGGATTTCAGCCCGCCTAATTTATAATCCAAACAATCATAACCGGTAGAAATACCGCATAATTTACCCGGATTTTGGTATTTAAACTCCAACTCTTCCACATATTCCCTCATAATTGCGGAAATATGGTTGTTAGGTCTGCAAACTTCGCTCATTTTCTGCTCCTATAATAAACCATTTACTTAAAACGATTATATTATAAGAGTATATTACGACAGTTTCTGACGTATTGTGTACCTTTAGGCAAACCAACCAGGGTGTATGTGAAAAGATTATGATTAAGTACTAATCTAATGCTCTTTGCGGTTAACACTTTATCATATTCTCTCATTTTAGATTTTTCCGATTTTTCGGAATTTTCTAAAATGGAAAAGATTATATTAAAGGATTTAATGAAAATACCGAAATTGCGACAATATTTACCAAAATATTCCCGAATAATTCCCGAATAATCAAGTAAAAATCCCAAATTTAATAATAATTCTGCTTGTTATCGTGTTCTACTTCGCGTTCCAGCGTTGCTAAAATTTCAGGTTCGCAAGCGTCATCTTGCACACAATGATCAAGCACATTAGGTTCCAGACTGTAATATATGGTTACTTTATCCTTATAATAATGAGAAATTGCAAAAGAAACATCAAATTTATTTTTATCGCCTTTATCCGGCTCAAAAATACAATTAAAAACGTTGCGAGAATCTTCTTGTGCATCACATTCAGCCCATACGCCACGTTCATTTTTAATAATTAACAAAGGCTTATCGGTATCGTTATTTTTTTCAAAAACAGCCGTTTCTTCTTTTTCTTCTGATTCCCATTTTCCAGCCAATACTTCGGCAATTTGCGGCTGTTGATGGAAATATAAGCGGTTATACAATTCATCATATTGTTCTTTCGGTAGCTTTTTATTATCTTCCGGCTCTCGCCATTTTGCTTCACCTCCGTAAATTGTTCCGGTTCGGTGTGTACTGAATTTCGGCGCTTTTTTCATCAAATAATCAAGTGCCGTCATTTCTTGTGAATCGGTTAAAGTTATATCGGCACCTTTTTCCAGTAAATATTTTGCTGTTTCATACTGATTTTCTTGTAAGGCATACATTAAAGCCGTGCGTTTGCCGTTATGAATACACTCAATTTCAAAATCCGAAAAACAATTGGAGTCAACAGTTTGGTGATTGATATCCGCACCGGCATCAAGTAAAATTTTAATACTTTCCAAATAGCCGTATTGTGCGGCGGTTTGCAATGGAGTTTTACCAAAACTGTTTGGTTTATCAACATTTTTTGTTAGTTTTACGAGTTGTTTTAAGTTCTGCGGATGGGCAATACTTAATTCCAACAATTCTGCTATGTCATTGTTTTCAGGTAATTGCTCTTTAATTTTTTCCCAATCGGCTCCGATTAGCAAAAGATAGTTCAAATTATCCGGCGTAATGCGCTTAAAATCGTATGAAGACGGTGGATTCAGTGTTGCTAAAGCCGCGTTTAAGGCCTGTTCCGGTTTGGCTTTAAATACTTTTACATAATGGTCTTTAAGCATATCAACGGCCTTCTTATAACCGATACCTTTATTGATAACACTATTGAATTTTTTGAAATTATAATATGATTGCACCGCCCACTCGGTATAAGGAAACTCACGCCAATCGGCTATTTTATCGGTTTCAAAATTCGGTTGATATTTTATATCCCAATAATGGGCATCGGCATTGGCATAAAATACATTAACTATTGAGCCGGAACTGTAAGGTATGGTTTCGGAAATCACATTATCTATGTAAGCATCAAGCTCAGGTGCAAAATCATATTTTTTATCAATTACACAGTCGGAAATCATAATTGCCTGAGCTCCGGAACCGCCTCCGGCAATATCGTAATAATACAGCAAATCATGAACCTTGGCAAAATCGCACGGCAGAATAACTTTCATCGGAATACGCAAGTCCATCCAATATGGAATAGCTTTTACCAAGCAATCTTTATCGGCATAACACTTTTGAAAATCGTCTTGCACAATTTCTTCATATTCCTCACGGCGCCACGAAGCCTGCCAATTATCATCATCAGCCAAATATTCCATTGTTTTGTTATGCGCGGACTCGGCAATTTTTTTATACTCTTCAGAACCGACTTTTTCCGGTTTATAAATCTGCCATAAAATCAACAATTGATATTTTTGTGCCAAAGTGCGTGCCGGAATTTTTTCCAAATATTCAATAAAATATGCGGTGTCATAATAACTTGCCAACCATGGGTTTAGTTTTGCGGCCGGAGAATATTGCTGTTTGATATCTTGCTCATATTTCTCAATATATTGCGGATTAATTTTACGCTCTATTGAAAAACCGGCGACAGATTTTTGTTCTTCTTCGGTTAAATCAACCAATGGTTTTTGCTTAAAACGATGTAAATCTTCTTCATAAGTTCCGGTAAAATTAATAAACCGGTCAAACATCTCTTTTTCTTTTTCATCAATAGCCTGCGCATTTTTAAGCAAAGCAAAGAATATTCCGAGCATTAAGAGTATTTTTTTCATAACACACCTCAATTTTGTTATATCAACCAAGAGTTAATATATTATGAAAATACCAAGCGGACTAGGAGTTCGCATTTTATGACCAAGGGAGCTTGGAACCGGGGCTTTCCTTTAAAACGTGCCATATACACGACCAATATCAAAAAATAAAAACGGATACATTTAAATTAATCATTGGTATTTAACGGAACTTGTGTCTGGTATCACAACTATGAATATCTTCAAGCCAAATATTATTGTTTTTAAAGGCAACTTTCCTTCGTTATTGTGCAAGGCTTACCATTTCCACAATCATTAAAGGCAAAACCTTCTTTACATATTCCGGTATCCATGCAACCATCTATATCATAAGGATCAAGGAATGAAGAAATTATATTGATGCTCATGCTCAAAATATATATTCCAGTTATAAGCCATGCTGTATAATAAAACAAACTGCCGATAATCATTTCAAGATACCGAATAAATTTATTTGTAAACAGTTGCAAAATTTTATGTTGCTCTCTGATTTTTTTCAGAAACAATATATAAACAAAAAAAAGAATTGATGCATATTATGATGGAGATATTCCGGAGCGATGGATAACAATAAAGTAAGAAAACTGATAATGCAACAATTATGCAAGTAATTGTTTCATGAGCTATGTATGGTAACAATGCAATTAATAAGAACCGCCGGCTAAGCCGGCGGGTCCCCTTTTTTTGACATTCGAAAAATTATTTTTTCTTGGCAGCCGGCTTTTTGGCAGCGGCAGTTTTCTTAGCCGGAGCCTTTTTCGCCGCAGTCTTTTTTACGGTTGCCGTTTTCTTGGCAGCCGGCTTTTTGGCAGCGGCAGTTTTCTTAGCCGGAGCCTTTTTCGCTGCAGTCTTTTTTGCAGTTGCCGTTTTCTTGGCAGCCGGCTTTTTGGCAGCGGCAGTTTTCTTAGCTTTCTTTATTTTTGGGGTAGCTTTCTTTTCCGACGCTAAGCGGGCTTCCTCCAGATCTTTTTCGGCAAAAAAGCCGAGATGAATAGCATTCTTAGGTTTTAAGTCTGCATATTCAGGATCTTTGTTTGCAACACCTTCACGGATTTTGCGGATGGTATTGTCGGTTGTTTGTAATAAACGACGAATTTCTTTGTCGGCAACTTCCGGATAATTTACCATCATCCACAGAATAGCGGCCGGTTTCTCTGCGCGTTGTGTCGGTGACAGTACTTTTTTAGCTTTGGCATTATGTTCACGTACGTCATTTTCGAGCTTATTAGGAACAAGGTTGGCGCATGGATCGGCTTCGCAACGATGAATTTCTTCCCACGAGAGCAAACCGGCTTCTATCGGGCTTTTGCCACGAAGAGATGCTGCAGGAGTTTTAACTCTATCTTTATCTTTATCGGAAGCGTCCGCAAATGTTTGAACTTCCAATTCGTGAATTTCACAAAATACTGCAATTTGACGGAAGGTCAAGCAAGTGTTTTCAATAAGCCATACTGCCGTGGCTTTCGGCATCAAAGGAGCTACCATATTTTATATCCTTTCATTATTAAATTAGCTTGATGTTTATACAATAGTCGTACTGCACAGAATTTACAAATATTTTTTTTAATTTATAAACGCAAAAAGCCCGCAATTTTGCAGGCTCATATTTGCTGTAAGCAGAAATTAATTTGTTTTCAAACCGAAGGCGGCAAACTTGCTGTTAAATTTGCCAACCTGACCGCCGTTGTCAACAATACGGCGAACACCGGTCCATGCCGGATGCGACTTTGGATCAATTTCCAACTTCATTGTGTCACCGGCCTTGCCCCAAGTGGATCTGGTTTTAACTTCTGTTCCGTCTGTCATCACATAAGTAATCTCGTGATAATCAGGGTGAATACCTTTTTTCATTTTTATCTCCAATTCAAATACTTTATATAAGTTTTTACGCTTTTATACATTAAGCAATTTAAATACGCAAGCATTATTTTTATGATTTTTAAATTTTTTTTAATTATTTTGCAACAGCATCGGCGATCTTTTGCTTTAAGGCCTCGTTGGTGGCAAAAATACTGCATCCGTACAGGGCGTTTTGCAAGTTTTCCGACCTAGTATCTGTTTCACCGAGAGCAAAAACATAGCCGCCGGCTTCTTTAACCAGCAAAGTACCGGCGCTTCATGCGCAAAAATCGCTTTCTGCGGCAATTGCTACATCAATTTTGCCGGCTGCAACATATGCCAAATCCAACGATGTTGATCCGCTGATTCGCAGATTAGTGCTAACGGATAAAGCACTTTGCACTGCTTTGGCATCAGTATTAGTCGCAATCAACGCTCTTTCGGCATTTTTGCAAGCGGCAACGCGTAAACGTTCGTGGTTGCGGAAACCTTCCTTAAAAGCGCCACTGCCTTTTTCGGCAAAAAATAACTCGTCATTAATCGGGCTGTAAATTACCGATGCTACGGCAATGTGGTTTTCAATCAGCGCAGCAGAAATAGCAAAAGTTGCATTGCCGTGGGCAAAATTGGCAAAGCCGTCAATCGGGCAAATGGCAAAACAATTGCCGCTTAAAACACTGTTTTGCTGTGTGCGCACAACGCTATAACCGGATTTGATTTTACTCAGTTCTTCCTGCAAAATTTTTTGTGCTTTTTCATAAGAACGCAGAGCAAACGAATTATCTCCGTGTATTGAGTTTTGCAGATGCTCCAGTTCGTTAAAATCACGCCCCAATGCAGATGCCGTTTTTTTTACGGCACTTATCATCAGGTTCAATGTCGGGGAAATATAAGCCATTATTTTGCTCTTTCCACATAATTTGCTTCGGATGTGCCGACCACAATTTTATCGCCTACATTAATAAACGGCGGAACACCGATGCGAACACCGTTATCCAAAATTGCCGGTTTATACGACGAAGAAACAGTCTGACCTTTCAGCGCCGGTTCGGTTTCTACCACGGTGCAGACAACCTGCAACGGCAAATCAACCGAAATCGGACGACCGTCAATATAAGAAACGCGAACTTGCATACCATCGGTCAAAAACGGACGAGAATCGCCCAAAATATCGGACGGCATTGAGAATTGTTCGAATGTGTCATTTTCCATAAAAGTCAATCCGGCGGAATCTTCAAACAAAAATTGGCAATCTCTGTCTTCCACCATCAATTTTTCAACCGTATCCTCGGTGCGGAAACGTTCGTTGGTTTTGGTACCGGCCTCAACTTCTTTCATTTCGACCTGCATAAATGCACCGCCCTTACCCGGCTTGATGTGTACGGCTTTGGTAATGGTCCACGGTTTACCCTTATATTCGATAACCCAGCCGATTCTGATGGCTCCTGCAAGTTGTTTCATATTAGTATCTCCTATTCACAATTTTAAAAAAGATTGATTTATTTCAAGCGCTAAACGATTCGCTTTGATGAGCGCAACATAAAATATTTTTTTTTATTTGGCAAGCAGAATCGTACTTTTTTAGCGGTTTTTTTGCAAAAAACTATTGACAAAATTGCGGAGAATGGTAAGCTGGAAGTAACATGATAAAGTAATCTCGTGATGAGCATGTTATGTAATTGGAGAAGCCTATGTCATTAAAAGATGTTAAACAAAAATTTTCAGAACTCCGAGATAATGTCATTTCCTCTTCATACTCAGAACAAAGAGAAACGGCAAAGAGTATGATTGATTTATTAAGAGAATACCCTACACTTTGCTCTGATGCTCTGGATATGATAGAGGAAAAATCTTATTTAATTGATTACGATTGTGAAAAAGACCTGTTAAACAGCATTACAGAAATCAAACCAGAGTTAAGTATTAATATAATTCAACGATTTGATAAATTTTCCATTGACTATGAATACATAATATCTAAAATTGGGGACATTTTGCAAAAACAACCTGATTTGGCGGAACAAGTTATTGAAAGCGTAACAAACTGGGAGGAGGACGAGCGCAATAAGGCTCTTACAACAGTCTTAAAAAATCGGCCGGATCTTTTTTCAAAAATCGAAGATGACGCACAAAATAAATCTTCTCTTATTCTTGAATTTATTAAATCAAAAAATGAACTTTCTGAAAAAGATATTAATTTAATCTTAGGGGAATTTTCTTATAAAAATTTCTGCAAATTATATAATCAATACAAATACATAAATAGCTATATAACATCTAGTCAACAAGCAGGACTTAACTTTATAGAGAAAGTGGCAAAAGGTAATCCGAATAATAAAGAAATCTTAAAAAAATGCCTTCTGATGATGTATGATTTTGATGCCGATAAAACTAAGAAAGTTACCAATGAAATTTTAGCTCTGCAACCGGAACTTAAGGATTTTTCAGACCGACTTAATATTCTTAAATTACGGATTCCTGACTTTCCCAAGCTGGAGAAAATTAAGAATACTCATAAGCACCCGTTTGTTTATACAACAGGTAATTCTGATTTAACACAATTACAATATCGGATAAATGTAAGAGAAGACGCACAAAATACATTTGTATCTCCCATTAAAAAAATAAACGAACAGCAAGAATCGGTATTTGCTGAAATAAGTAAAATCGAAAAAGCCCTCGATGAAAATGCTGATTTAAACGAAATAATTAAACGCTTTAATTCTTTGGCAGAGCAAAACAAAGGAAAAAATTATATTGACGACGTCAATCAAAAACTTAAAGAACAAAGAGCTAAAATAGGCCTAAAAATAAAACAAGCCCACCAATATTATGGAAAACAAATACAGCAAATATTAAATTCACCTGAAAAAATAAATGGGCTCTTAAAAGAAATAGATTTTTCAGACGATACATCAACTGTGCTTGCCTCTACAATTTGTACATTGGCAGAGCGTACTAAAAATCAAGATGTATTGAAGTTATTATCACATAAAAAAGAAGAAGCCTATGGAGTATGGGATTACAGAGATATTAGCGAACTTGAAGATTCTTTAGCTCAAAAAAATTATATTGCTGAAACCTTAAATAAAAAATACCCTAATCTATCTTTAGAAGAACAGCTCATTCAAGCCGCTTATGATGTTGTCAAATCAGGCGATGAGCAAAAGAAAAAAGAATTCAATGATTTAATCCTTGCGGAAGGTGAACCTCGACTCGCTGAATTAGACGCTAAAGTTATGGATTACTTACACAAAAATTGCACCCAAGATAACTTAGATAAAGTCAATGCCTTGCGTTCTTTTTACGGCTTAAAAGTTGAGTTGGCAACCGGTAAAGAGGTAAATGCCGATGAGCGCACCGCCGTCAGAAAAGTGTTTGACCGAACTTGGAGTTCTTATGAAAGAGGTAAAAATACCGAAACCGGAGAACCATATTACAGTGAAGCAGAATTGGAGCAAGCCCGAAAAGAAAATCCGGATAAAGTAGAATCTAATCCGTATTATGAAAATTCTGTCAGTCCGGCATATAGAAAATATTTTGAAGAAAATGATATTTATCAAATATATCATAGCAATAAATCTAGCAATGAAAAAAAATATTCGGCACAAAATTATTTTGATCAGATGATTGATAAATCGTCATTTAAAGCTTTGCGAAAACATGGCTTATATAATGATATGAAAATTATTTGCGATACACTGGAAGCATTACAAATAGAGCCGGAAATTGCCACTCAGTTTAATTTGAAAGATTTGAGTGATATGGTGGTAAATTCTCATAATACGCTGGAAGACAGAAAGGTTTACAACCAAGAGACTGGGGATTATATGTTTACCAAAAGTCCGCATACCGACGAACTTAACGGTAGTTGGCGCAGTCCTTATTATTGGTATGATGATGATAACGATGATGACGATGAATATGACGACAAACGGGACTCTGATGAATATAGTGACGATGATAGCGAAGATGAGAAATCTTCTGTTAAAAAAGAATATGATGAAGAAGGTTTTGAAATTATACCTGTTACCGGTTATTATTCGGAATATGATGAAGAACCGGCAGCACGTGATACTTGGTGGGAAAATTTAGCTGATCATAACCCTAAGGCAGTAAAACACATCAGTGAAGCCATGAAACGTCATGGTAGGGAAGATGATGCTATTTCCGGATTTTGGAAAGCGGCAAGTTATGGTACTCCGGGAGTTGGTAGTCGTCGAGATTGGCGTTTACTTTCAGCAACTTTGCACCATGCAGAAGCAATTCAATATGGTGGAAACGATGACAAGAAAAATTTTGTAGGTACAACAAGGTATTACGATTACTACGGTGATACTTTTGCCAAGGATGATCTTCATATTGATTATCATAAATCATTTCATCGACGTGATACACCATTTGACGCACTATATATAAATCCGAATGCAAAATCCGCCGGAGATAAATTGGCAACGGAAAATAAACCTGATGAAAGTGCGCAAAAAGCTTTTCTGATTACCTCTTTTACCGATCCGCATATGCATTTTTATGCCGGATTCCGTAAGAAAGACCAATACACAGCACCGCTTTACCACATGAGAAATATTGAAAAAGAAAAACAAGAAAGAGTGAGAAAAACCGAGCAACAACTAACTTTTTTAACCAATTTGGCCAATGCTGTTACCAGTATTGCAATTTGCACATCAGAAGCCTGCAGAACAGAGGAAAAAATTAAAAAATCCACTCAAAAAATTGCTAAAACAATAAATATTTTATCCGATTCCGAGAAGAAATCTCCTTCCGGAAAGCCTCCGCGTTTCACAAAAGCGAAGAACAAGCAATATGCGTAGAACAACACATTCAGCTTTGCTTTTTCTCTAAATACTTTACATCATCCAAAATGATAAAATCGGCGTTGAGGGCGGAAAAGTCGCAATCATCTTCAATTTGCGCCGCGTTCTGAATCAAAAACAGCTCGGCATACCAATCAAGCAACTCTTTATTGGATTCAAAACCGTCTTTCCAAAACTTAAAAATCACAAAATCCGGCTCGCATTCGCTGACAATCATCGCCTCATGCCGCCGGTTACGCGTTACTGCGCCGAGCACTGCTTTCGGTGCTTTTTTCTGCACTTCTTTAATCAGTTTTTGCGGCTTTTCCGCTTTTACGGTATTTAAAATCAGCCCGTCTGGATTATATTGAAAATAAAAATCGAGTGCTTTTTCGCCTTCAGCCAAAACCAACTTATCGACCTCGTGTGCCCTTTTGATAAACTCGAGAGCAAACTCCGGCGAAGCCGTATCCGGCAAAATAAAACAACCGATTTCGGCGCAATTTAACAACTTAAAATTTTCTTGCGTAATTCTGATGATAAAGTTTTGCATTTTTATAATCTTTGTGCTAAAAGTGTTAGTGACTAGATTAGATATACAACAATTTTAGATAAAAGGAAGTGTTTTTATTATGGGTATGGAAAATATGGAACAAAGCCGCAATTCTCTTATTCGTTTGAACAATGCAATTGATGAGCTGTATAACGTTATCGGGCAACAGAAACAACGTTTTGCTCAAGCCTTGGATGAACAGAAAAAACACAAAGATGCCGCTGAAGCAAAAGTGGCGGTTTTGGAGTCACAGTTACAGGCTTTGAGTGATGAAAAAGATAAATTGCAAGTGGAATTGATTGCCGCTCAAAACAATACCGAAGCAGAAAATAAAATCAAAGAATTGCAAGCTGAAGCCGAGTCCCGTAATAACAAAATGAGCGGTTTGCAAACCGAAATTCAGAATTTGAATACTGCGTTGAGCAATCGTAAAGCGCAAATAGAGGAATTTGTCGCAAAAAACGATGATTTAAAACAGCAGCTCAGTACAGCGCAGAATCGTATTGCTGAGCTCGAAAGTGCCGCAGCTGCAGCCAACAATGCCGATACACAAATTCAGGCTCGTTTGGATGAGGCTTTGCGGCAAAAAGATGAATTGGCACAGAATTATCAGCAAGCAGAACAAAAGCTTGCCGAAATGCAACAAACAATAACTCAAACAACCGAAAACATCGATGATGTTGTCGCCAGACTGGAAAAGGTGTTAGAAGAAAATGGGGCAAGTAACAATAACAATTGATAAGCGTGAGTATGTGATTGCTTGCGGAGATGGGCAAGAGGCGCATATTATGAAGCTATCGCGCATTTTGGATGAGAAAGCTAAGCAGCTTTCTGCCAATTCGGCAACAATTAATGAAAATATGAAACTGGCAATGGTTGGTTTGCTTTTGGCCGATGAACTCTCAGATATTACCAACGGCAGAGCAGTTGAATTTGATGCACCGGATAAATTACAAAAGGCTGATGCAGAAACATCCAAAGTTATTGATGCGCAAACCGCAAAAATTATTCAGATAATGCAAAGTATCTGATTTGCACTATTTTGGCGACTTTTGTCCGTTTTTTTTGCTTGTAAAACGAAAAGCTTTGTGTTATGTTTAAAACATAGATGGGAAGACTGTCTGACACGTATTAACCGCATGTCTCTCGAGCCAACATTATCAATTCGGGAGCTGTCACTGTCCGGATCGTGGTCCGGTTATATGGCGCCCACCTAGTCATAAGCGGTTCGGTCTGAATGTAAGAGGATACGGTCAGATGGTTTTCTCTTTTTAAATATCTATTGTATGCGATCGAAATTTATGCGCGGATCGACCAGAGAGTAGGTTAAATCACTTATAAGTTTCAGCACCAATCCGAGCAACCCGAAAATGTAGAGAGTTCCGAACACCACCGGATAATCGCGAGTGGTAATGGCCTCATAGCCCAAAAGTCCCAAGCCGTTAAGCGAAAAAATTACCTCAATCAGCAGTGAACCGGTAAACAGCATTTTGATTAAAAGGGATGGGAATCCGGCAATAATAATCAGCATAGCATTGCGAAAAACGTGCCCGTATAAAATTTTATTTTCCGGCACTCCTTTGGCCCGAGCCGTCAAAACATATTGCTTATTTATCTCATCCAAAAATGAGTTTTTGGTCAGCATGGTCAAACCGGCAAAACCGCCAATGACGATTGTCAGCACCGGCAAAGTGATGTGCCGAAAATAATCCAAAATTTTTGCTCCTAATGTCAGCGTATCCCAATTGTCAGAAACCAATCCTCGTAGCGGGAACCACTGCCAATATACACCGCCGGCAAAAAATACGATGAAGAAAACAGCCAGCAAAAACACCGGCATCGCCGAGCCCACCACAATCATAAACGAAGTAATTGTATCGAATTTCGAGCCGTCTTTTTGGGCCTTGCGGATGCCTAAAGGAATGGCAATCAGATAAATAATCAGAGTTGACCATAAACCGAGTGAAATCGAAACAGGCAACCGCTCTTTAATCAGTTCGGTAATACTTTTGTCGCGGTAATAACTTTTGCCGAAATCAAAACAAAGATAATCTTTCAGCATTTTACCGTAGCGATAGTACCATGGTTTATCGAATCCGAATTGTTGTTCCAGTGCTTTGATTAAATCTTCAGGTACTCCTTGTGCACCCACGTATTTTGAGGAAGATGATTCGGAGCTGGTGCTGTTTGTTACTTCGGCCGTGCCGGTAATTTGCGATTTGGCATCGGTATTCATGCCGCGGTATTGTGCCAAAACATAATCAACCGGTCCGCCCGGCGCAAGTTGAATAATGGCAAAATTGACCGTAATAATCCCCCACAAGGTAAACGGAATAAGCAACAAACGTTTTAATATATACCGCTGCATATTATTTCTCCTTTATCCACCAGGTGAACGGCTGAAAACCAACTTTTATATCAGTTTGCGGCTGCCCGAATTTATCACGATAGGCTACCCGAGAATAAGGCGAGTACCACTGAAAAATCATGTAGTTCTCATGTAGAAGCACTCGGTCAAGAGCTTTTACGTGGGCAATATAGTCCTCTTTTTCTTGTGCTGATACTAGGCCTTCAATCAGAGCATCAACCACTTCGTTTTTGATACCGATAATATTGTTGCTACCTTTAATGTCTGCGGATTTTGAACCCCAATAATCACGTTGTTCGTTACCGGGCATTTGAGATACGCGGTATGAAACGATTGCCATGTCAAAATCGAAATTATCAAGCCGGTTTTTAAAAATATTTACTTCTAAGTTGCGAAATACCGCTTTAATGCCGATTTTGCGCAGATTTTCGATAAATGGCAGCATTACCTTGGTAAAAGTCGCACCGTTGGCAGAGTTGCTCAAAATCTCAAGCTCCAACGGTTCTCCGGTCTGCAATTTGGTCATTTTGCCGTCAACAAAGTCGTATCCGGCTTCTTTTAAGAGAGCAACAGCTGCTTTAAGATTTTCGCGCGAATCATAGATGTCGGGATTGGTGGTGAGCTTGTAAGGCTCGGTAAACACTTCCTTCGGCAATTTATCGCGATATTGCTCCAAAATTTTCAATTCGCGTCCATCAGGCAATCCGGTTGCTTCCATTCCGGTATTGGTAAAATAGCTGAATAAACGACGATATTGATTATAAAACAGTTTTTCGTTTGCCCATTCAAAGTTGAAGGCAAGATCAATAGCTTTACGGACACGGCGATCTTGGAATTTGTCGCGTCTGACATTATAGGCAAAGTTTTGCAAAATGGCCGGATTGTTGTGTTCTATATTTTCTTTTTTGATTGCTCCCGATTTGATTAAGTCATTATCATATCCGGTCATCCAAATTTTGGCGATATACTCCTCTCTGGCATCAATATTTCCCGAAAACAGAGCTTGCAAAGTAACGGTGGTATCTTGATAATAGTCATAACGAATGGTGTCAAAATTGTTGAAACCGCGCTGAGTAGGCAAATCTTTACCCCAATAATCCGGATTTTTTTGTAATTCCACATATTTATTTACCTGAAAATCTTTAACCACGTATGGACCGCTGCCGAGTGGAATCTGTAAAGTAGGTTTATCAAATTCACGTCCTTCCCAATCTTTTTTCGAAAAGATTGCGAATTGAGCTAAAATCATCGGTAATTCTTTATTGTTTGAATCTTTCTTAAAATAAAAACGCACTTCATGTTTGTTGATTTTTTCAACCCTATCGACATCAGCGTAATATACTCTGTAAATCGGCGATCCTTTTTCCATAATAGAGTTAAAACTGAAAACCACGTCATCGGCGGTTACTGATGAACCATCGGAGAATTTTGCCGCTTTGTTTAAGATGAAACCGATATAAGACTTGTCTGCCGGCATATCAAATTTTTCGGCCAAAAGCGGATATACCGTGAACGGGTCATCAGTCGGAGAAATTCCCAGCGTCTCAAAACTGAGGCCCGCCACAAAAGTTGCGGCTACACCTTTGAAAATGTAAGGATTAAAGTTATCAAATGTGCCGTATGCCGGTAAAACGATTTTACCGCCTTGCGGCGCGTCGGGGTTGACGTAAGAGAACGCTTTGAAATTACTGCCGTACTTTGCTTCTTCATATAAAGCTATACGATCAGATATTTTAGCTTCGGCGCATGCAACACCGCATAGCCAAATAAGACTAGCTGCTATAATTGTTTTCATCTGTCCACCCGCCGAAAGGGTATACCAAATCTTCGTCTTTTTCTTCTTGATGCTGTGGCTGCGATACTGGAACAGATTGCTCCGGACGAGCATTTGCGTCAGCCACAACTGTCTGTTCGGAAGTACTCGTATATAGTGCAGATGTTGTCGATTTGATTTCGTTTTGCGAACGCAATGTATTTAGTGTGTTTTGCAAATTTCCGAAAGATGCGGCTGTTGTTTCCATACGAGGTTCTGCGGAAACAATCGGTTCGTTAGAGGTATCAAAAACCGGTTCCGAAGGCAAAGAAGGCTCGTGAGCCGTGAACGGCGAATCCATGGAAGTACCGTTAAATCCTTTATGTAAAGCCTGAAAGAACGGATCCTGTTCTGCTTCATCATTATTATTATAATCAGATTCTGTTTGCCGCGAACGGAAAGGATTGAGGCGGGTGAAAAATGATGGACGCTTGTTTTTAGGTTCATATTCATCATCGGTGCGCTGATCTTCTATTTCATCATCGTTGCGGTCGACATTGACTATGGTTTCATTAGCTTTAGGTTCCTCCATATTGGCAAGTTTAAGAACTGAAGCGTAATCGTTATTTTTGTGTTCGGTTGGTGTCGAATGCAGCGGACGCTCCGCTATATTGGCGGATAAACTTTTTATTCCGTCGCTGAGAGGGGCAATAATGGAATATACTTTGCCGTAAACGCCGCTTTCAATCATACTTAGGAATATACGGTCATGATCGTGTTTTTCAAGCATCTGCAGCAAATTTTGGTAGCGGGCGCAAAATTCGAGCAAAGATCCGCGGAATACCTTATCGCGATTGGCTTTTTCGCGTACCCAAGCATCAAAAGTACTTTGATTTTTGCTGGCATCCAAAATAGCTTTGCCGAGAGACCATTTTTCACCGCGTTTTACACGCTGCCACAATAAGTCAAGTTGCGCCGAAGAAGCAATATTGCAGCGTTGAATGATTTCGCTCAAAGTTTCATTCATGTCCTGAATGAAAATATCAAACTTATTTAAAACGAATCCATCTTTTATTTCGTGTTCAGCATCAAGCATAACTCGAACAACCAGATCGGTATAATCCTGATTTTTTTGTAATTGTGTAAGTAATTCCGAATGTTTGCGCAGAGTATCACGGTTGGATAAATATTGATTGAGATAACCAAACATCATCCAAATTACCAATATAGGCAATACCGTAATGGTCAGCAAAATAAGGATGGTTTGCGGCTCTTGCTCAAACAAGCGTGCATCGGCCAACTGAGTATGGGTAAACATAATCGAATAAATCAGCCAGATTGCCGAAGAAAACACAGCGGAAACAAACATAAAAAACAGCATCTCGATACCTTTGTTATTAAAAATATTTCTAAATTATGCTTATTATATCTGTAATTCCCAAATTTTTTATTAAAAAAAGAGGAATGATTAACAGATTAAAAATTAAAGCTAAACATTTGCAAAAAATGTGTTAAACTATCGCCGTAATTTTGATGAGGTAAAAAATGAGCGATACGGAAAATTTTGTTCTTGATTTTGAAAAAACCATCGTGGAAATAGAGGAAAAAATCAACCATTTGCAATCTATGGCGCGTACTGAGGATTTGGATATCAGCCGCGAAATCAAAAAATTGCAGAAACATTTGCAAACTCATACGGAGCATGTTTATCGCCATTTGACACCATGGCAAAAAGCGCAAATTGCACGGCATCCGCAGCGTCCGCATTGTATTGATTATATCAAGGTACTGATTACTGATTTTACCCCGTTGGCCGGAGACAGACGCTTTGGAGATGATGCGGCAATGGTATGCGGTTTGGGTACGTTTGAAAATATACCGGTTGTTGTAATCGGACAGGAAAAGGGCAATGATTTGGATTCCCGCATAAAGTATAATTTCGGAATGGCTAAACCTGAAGGCTATCGCAAGGCTCAGCGCCTTATGGATATGGCAGAAAAATTTAAATTGCCGGTTTTGAGTTTTGTTGATACGGCCGGTGCGTATCCGGGAGTTGATGCCGAAGCCAGAGGGCAAGCAGAAGCTATTGCCTCATCTATAGAAAAATGTCTGCAAATTAAAACCCCGATTATCGCTACGGTTATAGGTGAGGGCGGTTCCGGTGGCGCAATTGCCATCGCAGTGGCCGATAAAGTGTTGATGTTGGAACATTCCATTTATTCGGTAATTTCACCTGAGGGGTGTGCTTCTATTTTGTGGCGTTCTGCGGATAAAACCAAGGAAGCAACCGAAGCATTGCATCTGACTGCACAAGATTTGAAAAATTTGGGAATTATTGATGAAATTGTACCGGAGCCTGTTGGCGGGGCTCACCGCAACCCACAGGAAACAATTGAAAATCTACGTACGGCTCTCAAGCGAAATCTGCAGGATTTGTCGGCAATAGGCTATGATAAACTCAAAAAGCAGCGTACCGAAAAATTTATGAAAATAGGTTCGCAATTTGTGGAAGTAAAAAAGGCTAAAGGGTGAGCTGCAAATATACTGTTTTTATAATATGTCGAAACAAAACACGGCAGAGGTAGCTGTGTTTTTTTCTATTTTACAGATAGTTAGAAGATGTTTGCCGTTATTTTTTAATATGTATGTTGACAAATTGAGAAAATCAATTATAATTGCGCTGTAATATTTTATTATTAATTAATTTTTTGCTTATGGATAACATATTAAGAATCTACGAAAGTATGCAGAAATTCGGTGTAAAAGACACTGAGTTGGAGGACTTCTCTGAAGGGTATCAATTTTATTTGGAGCGCCGCAGGATGGAATGGATTCCGCTTGAGCATCCGTGCCGACTGGTATATCGGACTAAATCGGCGATATCTATGGTTATTATGCCTTTTTTGATTCCCATGTTTGCCAATAAAATCTGGGGTATTGAGGTGTGCGGCGTGATATTCAGCTGCTCTCACAAAGAGGCTAAGTCTAGGAATGACGGCGATGTTTCCGCTTACCTTGATGTATTGAGTCAAAAGGAGTTCGGCGAAGATTGGGTTAAACGTCGTTTCGAGTTGCCGATATATAACAATTTTTTGTTGTTTAAACGGTATGAAGCGGCAGTTGAGGACACCGCAACATTGTTGGCATATCATAACGTGCATTTCAAGGATTTCGGCAACAGTCGCTACTGGATTAGTGATAAAAACTGCGAGTTTCCGTTGCTGACTAAGTTTGACGGCGAAAGATTTTTACCGCCGTTTAAGGACAAACACGGTAAGCTGCGCTTTGTGTTGCACGCAAATCCAAACTTGGACTGCTTTTGCGCAATCAACAATAAGTTTGCAACGCCTAAGACTGAGGCCTTGGAAAATTGTCTGCGTATGCTTTGTGAAAAGTAAAAAAATACCGCTGAGATTAGTAGTCTCGGCGGTATTTTTTTGTTGCTATTTGCTTAAAAAAAGATTGATTTTTGTCAAAAATAGTGTATGATATGAAAAAATAAGCATTGCTGCAGATATATATGGGGGATTTGCCATGAGTAAATTTAAGACAGTAAGAAATGGGCCGTCATACTATAATGACGGCATGGGTTCAGTTAATATATACGATGAAGAAAATGAATCCAATAATGTCAAAATCCATCAGGATAACTGTGTTATCAATGAAGCGCAAATCATCAAATTGTATGAGTTTATACGGCAAAATCCGCAAATAGAATCCATTAGCGTATACAATAAAAAATATGGCAGTTATGACAAAGCCGATGAGGAGATTATCGTGGCTTTCCGCGATAAAGACGGTAAGGAGTTCTCAATGCTGTTGTCGGAAATTCCCGCTGCCGAAAATCCGGAATTGGCGGCAGCACTCGCTGATGAGCCTGAAAGATTAAAACGTGAAGAAGCCAAGAGGAAAAAAGATTTTGAAAGAGCTTTGCTGGAAAAAAATAATCCTTATGTAAAACATAGTGACAGATATATTCAAAAGCATTCCGTTGTTCGTAAAAATGAGGGTAAAGCTGAAACCAGAGTTCAGTTTTTAGGCGGTAATAACCCGTACCGAATCGGTGCCAGTTCAATTATGGTTGAACATAACGAGCCGGGCAAGCCGACCGTCCGTATTTTGATTGATGACGGTGCGATGTTTCCGCCGGATTGGATAAGCTATAATTCGGCGATTCCGGATATGCGTCCGTATTTTGAAAATCCGTACAGTCAGGCAGATAAGCCGATTGATGCCATATTTATTACACACTGCCACGAAGACCACATCGGTGCTTTGATATATTTGGCAGCAGCCAAATTTAAGCTTCCGACCATTTATACCAGCGAGTATACGGCTCGTCTTATTCGTGACCAGATGAAGAATAACAGCGTGCCGGAAGAATTTATGCCGAAAATTGAGATTATTCATCAGGGCGAAAGTGTGGAAATCGGTGATAATATGCGAGTTTCACCGATGAATGTTTCGCACTCTACCGCCGGTCCGTTGGCTTTTCATATTGCAACCAAAAGCAAAAGCGGAGAATACAAAGAAGTTGATATATTGGGTGCGATGATGTCCGGCGACTATCACTTGGATAAAGTGCCGTTCGGTGCCGGATATAATGAAGAAGACCATAAAGAATTTATGAAAGATAAGTTTGTAAATGCAATTATGCAGGATTCTACTTCTTCTGCCACCGAAATGGTTGATGAACAAGGTGAAAGACAAATTCCGGATTTTGATAAGGCATACGAAAATACTTTGCGCGAAGTGCAAAAATATCCGGATATGCAGATTTTTTCGCCGGTTATTGCCCGTAGTGTGGAAAATTTGGCGATTGATATCAAAGTCGCTGCCGAAAACGGTCGCACGGTTTTAATCGGCAGTCGCGGTTTGCGTCAGGCGGTGAAAGATTTGTTGGAAGTTACCCGCAATAAAGATAAGTGGATAAAAGACCGCGTAGCGCAGATTAAACAGGAAATACTTAATTATCACAATGAAATCGATGCCGAAAACGGCAATAAAGTTCGCACGGTTATCTCCAATGAAAAATTGCTGACGGAAGATGTTATGCGTGAAGCCGATGCCATAACCGAATTGATGCGGCTTCCGTCGGGAGAAATCGTTGACTTGGAAAAGGTTATATATAATGCGCACGACTTGGAACATACCGATATTGAAAAATATTTAAGCAAGTATCCGCGGGAACAACGCTATATGATTATCAGCGGAGCGTTTGCCGAAAATAAAGACGGCCGCAAGTCTACGCTGGTGATGATTAGCGAACAGGATAAGGTAACGACGGATGATAAAGGCAGAATTAAGGGCAAAGGAATGAGCGGGCATCCGCTGTTTACGGCCGATGATAAAACTCTGTTTTTCTTGCGGCAACGTCCGATTGAATCAATTAACGGACCGCAACATCGAGCGGTGGTTGCCAGATTGCAGAGTTTGGGCTCAACCGTGATTGTTAACGGCGATTCGATTGATGAAAAATATCAGCGCACCGGGCACGCCACATTGCAGGAAACGCAAAAATATCATGAAACAACGGTAAAATATTGTAAGAATCACCACGAAATCGAGGACGGAACCACACAACTTTATAATGTTGCGGTGCACGGCGATCCGGAACAATTGGCGGCAACGGCAAAAGTTTTGCGTAATTATAAAGGCAAACCGATGTTATGCTTCAATTCCGATGTGTTGGTATTTACTCCGGACGGAATGTATAAAGAAAAAGGGATTCCGTTTGAACAGCAAGAGTGGCTTTGTGTGCAGGCGATGAGTATTGCCGGTTCGGGCTCCAATAATTTGTTTGTGTTTGATTTGTGTGACCATAATCTGATGCAAAAAGAGCATTTGTTCACGGTTATCAATGTGCAATCGGCCAAAGGCAATCGGTTGGATAAGGATTATATGACCGACAGAATGATTGAAAACGCCGAAAAACTGATAGAGGATGAGGGCGGTTCCATGTCTAACGCAGTGATTCGTTTCCGCAAACAGAATAAAGATTTTCGCGGTAAAACCGAGGAAATGAGTTATGAAGAATATAGGGAAATGAAGGCGCGCGAGCCGAAAGGAAAGTTTAATCGCAAGCGCAAATTCAGCAAACGCGGCGGCAAAGGTTACGAATATTAAAGATTTTTTCATTGTTGACAAAAAAGATGTTGCAAACCGCAAAAGTTTGTGCTACAATGCTTTTACAAAAATACATATTGTGGAGGTTATTATAGGAATTATTGTCAATGAAAACAGAAATTCTTCATACCTCCGCATATTTTTCAAAAAATATGTTTCACTTGTAGCAAACTGGGACGATTAGTCTGTTGCACACATAAATAACGTAATCACGAACTGTATCCGATCGGCCTAAGACGATATGTCCAAAGGTGTAGTAGCTCGGTATATAAGTCGAAAGATGCGTTGTGAAGGTGTGTGATAAGGAATAGTGTTAAGTGCTACGCAAAAAAAAATGAATATGGGTAAGAGAATTTTATGTTTCGTCTGCGCACTCATCTGCGCAGTAATGAGCCTTTCGGCTCAGAAGTTTTTTGAGATCACAGATCTCAAAGCCCAACCGAATGGTACCGAGTTCGAGGTGGTTGCCGGTGCCCAAAGACTGCGGGTAAACCCGATCGTATTTGGTCGGGTAGAAAAAAACCCGGCGGCGTATTTTCTCGCCATCTATGTCGGCGAGAAAACGTCAAAGATTACTGTCGTCCGTAAAGCGGATGTACAGTATATAGTGACGGAGGTGGTCTCCGTCGAGAAAAAAAATAACAAGTGGGCTGTTAAGCTCGCTTCCGGTGAGTTTGATGTGTATACATCATCCAATCCGGAATGGGAGACGGTACAGCCTGGACAGCACGTCTCTTACTGCACTTTCGTCGGTGAGACAAAAGCGTTGGCAGTTAAGCCCCATACGGTTGGGCGAGACGTGGAGCTGACCGATAAAGTTCCGGTGTCTCCGAGTCCAGAGGTACCGATTATTCTCCTCGACAAGGAGAATAAAATAATCGGTGTAAATCTGTAATTTCAGACCAAAGACACAGCGGTGTCTGAGGTTTCAAAGTAAATCCCGCGCTTTTAATCAAGGCGCGGGATTCGCTATTTTAAATTCTCAAATTTTTTTAAGCCAAATTCGGCATCAGGTTTTTAACGTTTTGATTATAGTATTCTTCGGCCCATTGACGCATCGAATCGAGAACCGGCTTCAAATTATAGCCCAGATTGGTCAGCGTATATTCGACTTTTGGCGGAATTTGCGCATATACCGTACGAATCAGGATTCCCTTTTCTTCCAGTGCGCGCAAGTTAGCAGTCAGAACTTTCTGCGTAATATCGCCAAGCTCTTTTTTGATTTCGCCAAAGCGTTTGGTGCCGTCCATCAGTTCTTGTATAATCATCACTTTCCAACGGTCGCCCATGGTTTTGAGCGCCATTTCAACCAGATTTTGCGGCATTTCAATCATTTTTCTGCTCCCAAAAAATAAACCTACACTTCCATAAATATCATGCAGGAACGCGGATTGCAAGCAAAAATATGGATTTTTCGCAAAAAACACCGCACTATGCATACCAAGCATTGGGTATATGGCGAATCGAAAACGGCAGCTTAATTAATACAGCATCGAATCTCATATTGCAGCAACGATATTGCGGATGGTTCTTGATAAAATTCTCGGCGCCGCGAATCAGCCGCTGTTGTTGATTGCGGCTAATGGCATAGGCAGCATTGTCCAAGCTGGAGCGTTGTTTAACTTCAGTAAAAACCAGCAAATTACCGCGTTTGGCGATGAAATCTATTTCGCCGGCGGTGGTGCCGCGGCCGGAAACATAATTTTTTGCCACTATGCCGAAGCCGTGCAAACGCATATAGCAACGCGCCAGAAATTCCGCATATTTTCCGCGAGAATAGTTATTCATTTTTAAGCTCCAAAGCCAGAGCGTAGACTTCGTTTTTGTTGAGCCCGTATTGGGTACAAATTTCCTTAACCGCTGTTTTAAGCGAAGTTTCTTGCAGCCTTTTTTGCAAAATCGGACGAATATCGGCCGCATTATGCGAATCGGCAATCGGCGGGGCTATCATCAACACAAATTCTCCGCGCGGTTCGTTTTGCTCAAAATATGCTATGACTTCGGCAATAGTGCCACCGACAACTTCTTCATACATTTTAGTAAGTTCACGGGCAACTGCAATTTCACGTCCGGCAAAAATAGGTGCAGCCTGTTTCAGGGTTTTTAAAAGGCGCGGCGCGGTTTCATAAAAAATCAAAGTTGTATCTGTACTTTTTAGCTCATTGAATAAGTCGATGCGAGCTTTATCTTTGTTGGGAATAAAACCGGCAAACATAAAGCGATTGGTCGGCAAGCCGGAGAGTTGTAAGGCAGTGATGACGGCGCAAGCACCGGGGATTGCCGTAACAAAAACGCTTTGTTCGCGGCATTTATGCACCAGTTTATAGCCCGGGTCGGAAATCAGCGGCGAACCGGCATCGGAAATCAAAGCAACCGAAGTACCTTCATTTATTAGGTCAATCAGGTTTTGTGCCTGTTTTGCTTCTGTGTGGTCTTCGTAGCGGATAAATTTTTTATCCAAAGGCAAGCCTAACAGGGAAAACAATTTTTTGGAAACACGTGTGTCTTCGCAGGCAATAATGTCGGCTTGGCGCAGAATTTCTACGGCACGCGGCGATATGTCCTGCAGATTGCCGATGGGAGTGGCGATGATATACAATCCGTTTCTTAACATTTTATTAAACTTTGACTTTACAAAAAGATTATTTGGAATTATTACTATGGCATATTGTTGGTTATTTTGAGGAAAAATGCAAGTGTTAAAAAAAATTAGTCTGATTTTATGGTGTTTTTTGTTTTGCAGTTGCTCGATTTGGCAACGTACGCCGTTTTATCGGCCTTCATATCGTTATTTGCCCGATCAAAATTCAATGGAAATGGTTGAAACAACCGATTACTCTCAGGTGGATTTAGGACACGAAGGGAGTTTTAGAGTGGCAATGCTGTTGCCGCTCAGCGGCGCGGATGCCGGTATGGGGCAAAGCCTTAAAAATGCGGCAATGATGGCCATAGGTGATATTAACAACAATAATTTGGTGGTGCAGTTTTATGATACCAAAAGTACGGGAAGTGGAGCACGGATTGCTCTGGAAAATGCACTTAATGCCGACAGTGAGTTGATTTTGGGCCCGCTCAGAAGTGATGAAGTCGCTGCCATCAGCAGCGAAACCAGAGCAAAAAATGTGCCGGTTATCAGTTTCTCTACTTCTCCGAGTGTTTTACAATCGGGTGTATATTCTATCGGATTAATGCAGGATAATCAAGTAGATCGAATCGTAAAATATGCGACTGATAACGGTCGTATGCGTATTGCCGCCGTGCTTCCGAGCAATCAGAACGGTGCCAATATATATCATTCATTATTGAAGGCAGCGCGTAAGAACGGTGCAAACTTATCGAAAGTAGGTTTTTATTCTCCGGAAAGTATGGACTTTACGGGACTGGTTACGCAAATGAAAAGCGGCGGAGTCGATTTTGATGCCTTGCTTATTCCGGAGACAGGAAATCGTTTGAAAGCAATTTCTTCCATGTTTAGCTATTATGATGTGGCTGCGCCGGAAGTGCTGTTTATGGGGACTTCCGTATGGGATGGCAGCTCGCTCAGTAAAGAAACGGAATTATATGGTGCCGCTTATCCGGTGATGTCGCTTAAGAAACAGGCAAAATTTGCGCAAAAATACAATGATTTATTTGGTGAAAAACCGAGCGGATTGAGTATATTTGCGTATGATGCGGTGGCGTTGGCTTCGGTGTTATCACGCAGCAATGGTAATATTTATGAGCAAATCGAACGTCCCGAGGGGTATAACGGTATGAGCGGTTCGTTCAGAGTTTTTGCCAATGGTTTGAATGAACACGGATTGGATGTGGTAAAAGTTTCGTCTGGTGGAAAATATGTGGCTGAATATGCTCCGGAACAATTTTACGCTTATCCGCAGGCTTATGAAAGTGCCGATGCCGACGGTTATATGATGACACCGCAGATTGTCGGTAATGCTCCGGCCGGATTGTGAAAATTATCGATGAATGTGCAATAAGTCAGTTTTTTTCTTGCAAAATCGGCAGTTTTGCGCAATATGAATAAAGGTTTTATGAAGGGCTCAGGGTTACGCTGTCGCCAACTCGGTCAGGTTCGGAAGGAAGCAGCCGTAACGATGAGTGTAAGGTCTGAGTTCCTTCACCTCAAAATTTAAGAAGGTTAAATGGCAGAAACAAACGAAAATAGTCAGTATGTGGCTTTGGCACGCAAATATCGTCCGCAAAATTTTGAAGATTTGCTGGGACAGGATGCTTTGGTGCAGACTTTGACCAATGCCATAAAAAGCAATCGCTTGCATCACGCATATATCTTGACCGGTATTCGCGGTGTGGGAAAAACTACAACAGCCCGTTTGATTGCCCGTGCCATAAACTGTATAGGGCCTGACGGTAATGGCGGGCCGACAATTCATCCTTGCGGTGAATGCGAAAACTGCAAAGCAATAGCCGCTGACAGACATATTGATGTGATTGAATTGGATGCCGCTTCCAAAACAGGTGTTGATGATATGCGCGAGATTTTGGACGGCGTGCGTTATAAACCGGTAAGCGCTCGATATAAAGTTTATATAATTGACGAAGTGCACATGCTCTCAAAAAGTGCGTTCAATGCATTGTTGAAAACACTTGAAGAGCCGCCGGCTCATGTCAAATTTATTTTTGCTACAACAGAAATTCGTAAAGTTCCGGTAACTATTTTATCACGCTGTCAACGTTTTGATTTGCAGCGCTTGAGTATTGAGACGTTGATGGCTCTTTTCCGTAAGGTGCTGACGGCAGAGAATCTGGAATTTGAAGAAGAGGCTTTGCATGCGGTGGCACGAGCGGCAGATGGTTCGGCACGTGACGGTTTATCGATGCTGGATCAAGCCATAGTATTGGGAGACGGTAAAGTGTCGGCACAAACCGTTAAAGATATGTTGGGATTGGCAGACAGACAGCAAAGCGGTATGCTTTATGAACAGCTTTTGAGCGGTGATGTGGCAGCGGTTTTGAATACGCTGCAGTCGCTTTATACCGATGGAGCAACGCCGATGCTGGTGTTGCAAGATTTGATTGAACTAACCCATTTGGCCGCTAAAGTAAAGGTTTTACCAGAATTCATCAATGATGCTTCACTGAGCGAAACAGATCGTGAATTATGTAAAAAAATCAGCAATGCTCCGATGAGTATTCTATCAAAAATCTGGCAGATGCTGATTAAAGGTTTGAGTGAATTACAGTATGCGGCGGTGCAGATTGATGCATTGGAAATGATATTGATACGCATAGCTTATTCCGCTTCTCTTCCTACTCCTGCGGCATTGCTTGAGGAATTAAAAAAAAAATCAAGACTGAAAGCTGATGCCGGAGGTTTGGTTCATGAGGATGCAGCTCTCGGACATGCCGAAGCTATGGGAATTACATTAGATTCAACAGATGATCTGCTTAAACTAATGTCGGCAAAAAAAGTACCGATGCTGATGTTTGCAGTTAAAAACGATATATCGTTCAAATCCTTTTCTCATGGGCATATTCATATAGCTGTTTCTGAAAAAGCAGATAAAAATTTGGTTATGAATTTTCGCTCGTTTTTGGAGAGAGAAACCGGTACCCCGTGGCAAATTGATATAGACTACGAACCGCTGGGAGAAACATTGGCTTTTATAGAGGCTAAGGAATTAAATCGCGATAAGAAAAATATCTCTGAATATCCTTTGGTAAAAGCTATACTTAGTGAATTTAACGGTGCTAAAATAGAAACAATTATACGTCGTCAGATTCAAGAGGCAGAGGATGAAGCTCCGGCAGAGTTTGCGGCGGAAGAAACAACAACGGAAATTTATGAGGATTAATAATATGTTTAATATTCAAGGTATTATGAAACAGGCTCAGCAAATGCAGCGCAAAATGCAAGAAACACAAGCCAAATTAGGGCAAGAAGAACGCGATGGTACTTCCGGCGGCGGTTTGGTTAAAGTTGTGTTGAACGGTAAATCGGAAATGAAGAGCCTGAGTATTGATAAATCTTTACTTAATCCGGAGGAAGTTGATGTGCTGGAAGATTTGATTTTGGCAGCTTATAATGATGCGCATCAAAAAATCGATGTGATGATGGATGAGGGTATGAAAGAAGCAACCAACGGTGTTGGTTTGGGGGGATTGAAACTTCCGTTTTAGGCATTGAAAATTGCAGGGAAACGATATCGAACAGCTGATAAAACTGATAGCCAAACTTCCGGCACTCGGTGCGCGGTCGTCGCGGCGTATTGTTTTATATTTGCTCAAAAGGAAGGAAACAAATTTGCTGCCGCTGATTGCGGCTTTGCAGAATGTGGCGGATAATATCAAAAAATGCCCGATATGTGGCAATTTTGATACTGATGAGCCGTGTGCAATATGTTCCGATGCAGCGCGTGACGGCGAGGTCGTCTGTGTAGTGCAAGATGTGGCTGATTTATGGGCAATGGAGCGCGTCGGAGCTTATCGCGGTCAATATCATGTTCTGGGCGGCATTCTCTCTGCTTTGGATGGAATTACTCCTGATGATTTAAATATCGAATCACTTTTTTTGCGTCTGAACAGTGGTCGCATCAAAGAAATTATTCTGGCTTTGCCGGCAACAATCGACGGCCAGATTACCAATCATTATTTGCTTTCTCGTTTGAAAGAATATCCGTTGAAAGTTACCACTCTTGCTCAGGGTTTGCCGATGGGCGGAGAACTCGATTATATGGATGATGGGACTAT
>CACWUA010000010.1 GCA_902763905.1 uncultured Pseudomonadota bacterium
TCTAGGAGATGAAGATGGTACAATCTACAGATCGTCATAACAAAAAAGAAGTAAAAGATGAGTTGGTCGAAAGACTGGTTCACGTTAACCGTGTAGCTAAAACCGTTAAAGGCGGACGCACCATGAGTTTCGCCGCGGTTGTGGTTGTGGGTGATCAAAAGGGTCGTATCGGTTTAGGTACCGGTAAGGCTGCGGAAGTTCCGGAAGCAATCACCAAGGCTACAAACGAAGCAAGAAAGAATATGATTCGTATTCCGTTGCGCGAAGGCAGAACTCTGCACCACGATATTTCCGGTCGTTTCGGCGCCGGTAAGGTGGTTTTGAGAACAGCTCCTGCCGGTACCGGTGTTATTGCCGGCGGCCCGATGCGTGCTGTTTTTGAAGTTTTGGGCGTGCAAGACGTGGTTGCCAAATCATTGGGTTCCAATAACCCGTACAATATGATTAAAGCAACTTTCGATGCTTTGAAGGGTATTAACTCACCGAGAATGGTTGCGGCAAAACGCGGCAAGAAAGTCGGTGATATTGTCAGCCGCCGTGAAGGTATGGCCAAAGACGTTAAAGAGGAGGCTTAATCATGGCAACTAAAAAGAAGACAATAAAAGTTACCAGAACAGGTAGCACAATCGGTCGCCCTCAATATCAGGAAACTAATTTGAGAGGCTTGGGATTAACTAAAACCGGTCGTACCGTAGAGCTGGAAGATACTCCGGCAGTTCGCGGGATGATTAAGAAGGTGGCTCACCTCGTAAAAGTCGAGGAATAAGCATTTTCGTTAAAGGGCTGTCAAGCTTGCAAATTTTTTTCTTATGTACCTTGTTTGTACACCGCGAAAAAAATTTGGCTGCGCAGCACAGCCCTTTAGCGGAAATGAAAAATGACGAGACTTTTACTGGGTTATATTAAAAAGGTGAAAGAAATGAAACTTAACGAATTAAAAGACAACGAAGGCGCTACCAAAAATCGCAAACGCGTTGGCCGCGGTATCGGCTCCGGCAAGGGTAAAACTTGCGGTCTGGGCCACAAAGGTCAAAAGGCGCGCGCCGGTGGTGCTAAAATGGGATTCGAAGGCGGACAAATGCCGATTTATCGTCAGTTGCCGAAGCATGGTTTTAAAAATCCGTTTGCAAAGACTTATGCCGTTGTAAACTTGGATACCATTCAAAAGGCTATTGACAGCGGCAAATTAGACGCCAAGTCAATCAGCATTGAAACTTTGCTCAGCTCTAACGTTATTTCCAAGAAACTGGACGGCATTCGTTTGCTCGCACGCGGTGCAGTGACCAGCAAGATTGAAATTACCGTTAATTCGGCTTCTAAAGCAGCTGTAGAGGCTGTTGAGAAAGCCGGTGGCAAGGTAAATCTCATCTAGTTGGCAACTAATACAAAAATTATGGGTCGGAAGTGTCATCACGTACCTCTGTGTACGCTCTGCTGCTTCCGCCCTTATTTTTTATTATTTGCACACACTATCTGAGGTTTACAATCCAAAATCATCCGGAGCAAAAAACTTCAGAACGGTCAAAATTTATGTACCATTGTGTGTACCGGAGTTTTGATCGCTTTATTTTTCACTCTATCAGAACCATTCAGTTAAGTTTACAGTGGCTTATTTATATTTGGCTGTAATAAACAAATTTACTTAAAAACACAAATTATAGCTTTTATGTACCGCACCGAACGATCAATATTTTTGATTTGCATATTTTTTATAAGACATTTATACTATGGCATAATAATTTTTTGAGTGGTAAAAATGACATTGAAACTGATTTTACCTAAGATAGGTTGTTTATCCGGTGTTTGTGAGGCCGTTGCAGAATACAAAGCGGCTCCGTCAAAATTTGAAATTAATGCCGTTAATAAGATGATTGTAGCCGCAGATACAAATTATACCGAATATTTTGCAACTACGGAAAATGACCGTCTGGGAGTAGGGCTTGCTTCCGGGCGAGTGGCGCACACGGTTTTTTGGTTGGTTGACGGCGATAAGTATATCGGCACTTTTGATTTGCGGCACGAGTTGACTCCGGCTTTGGAACAAGTCGGCGGGCATATTGCTTATCAAATTCGTCCTTCCGAGCAACATAAAGGGTATGCAAGTGCCGGTTTGAAATTGTGTTTGCAAAAGGCATTGGAAATGGGGATTGATAAGGTTTTACTGACTTGCGAAGAAAGTAATGTTGCCTCATATACCGTTATACATAAAACGATGCTCGAATACAGCGGTTGCGAGATTGCGCCTGCTTTTAAAAACGGTGTTCAGAACAGACGGGTGTGGATATATACGCAAAAACAATAAAGAGGAAAAAATGGCAACAATTCATTTGATGGTAGGATTTATGGGCTTCGGTAAAACCACGATTGCCAAAGAACTGGAAAAGAAATTGTCGGCGGTGCGTCTGACTCATGATGAAATAATGCGGGAACGTTACGGTCGCAATCCCGATGATTTTCAAACAAAATATAAAGCAGTTGATGAGTATATCCGCGACGAAACAGCAAAATATATTGCTCAAGACCGCGATGTTATTTTGGATTACGGTTTTTGGACGCATGAGAAGCGCAAAGAATATTATAATTGGGCGAAAACTTTGGCCGATAATGTGGTGTTTCATCTGACGGAATGCAATAAAGATGAGGCAAAGCGACGAGTTTTGCAACGAAGTTCGGAAGATGATTCGGCATTGTTTATTGATGAAAATGCATTTGAAGAACTGTGGAAAAAATATGAATCGTGGAATGATAGGGATGATTATCCGGTTGTTTTTCATAATGCACCAACTACGTGCTATCTCTATCAATTGGTACAGGTAAAAATTGACCGTCCGCTGGGGAGTAAACATCCGAAATACGGCTTTGAATATCCGGTTAACTACGGATTTGTGCCGTACACAGAATCCGGTGACGGCGAGGAGTTGGATGCCTATGTTTTAATGGAAGATAAACCTCTTAAAGAGTATGTCGGACGTTGTATCGGGATAGTACATCGCACTGACGATGATGACGATAAACTGATAGTGGTACCGGAAGCATACGATTTGGCCGATGAAATTATTGAAAGAGATATCGCCTTTCAGGAAAAATGGTTCAAACATATTTTATTGCGAAATTCGGTGCGTCTTTCATGACAATCTCCACCGAATCTCTCTTGATGTAAGTAGTGTGCTGAGCACTGAAACCTACGGCGGAGAGCATAACGTAAACCGCAAAAATAACAATTTTCTTTCCCATAATTATAAGATTTGTTGCTGATTTTATAGCGCATTTCTGTTATTTGTCGATATTTTTTTTACAAATAAATATGGACAAGCGGCAAAGATTGGTATAATCTGCGCGATAGTAAATTTTTAAAGCTTTAATTTAAGGAAATAAAATGACTATCGGTGTGAATGAAATTCGTACAACTTTTTTGGATTATTTCAAAAAAAATGACCATAAGATTATTCCGTCATCTTCTTTGGTGCCGGATAATGATCCGACTTTGATGTTTACCAATTCCGGCATGGTGCAATTTAAAAATATTTTAGCCGGCAATGAAACTCGTGATTATACCCGAGCGACAACCGCACAAAAAAGTGTACGTGCCGGTGGTAAGCATAATGATTTGGACAGTGTGGGTTATGATGTGCGCCATCATACGTTTTTTGAAATGCTTGGTAATTTTTCTTTTGGCGATTATTTTAAGGACTATGCTATTCCATATGCTTGGGAGCTGCTGACTAAAGAATTCTGTTTGCCAAAAGAAAAATTGGCGGTTACGATTTATCATAACGATGATGAAGCTCATGATATTTGGAAAAAAGTTTCCGGCTTACCGGAAGACCGCATTATCCGTATTGCCACAAAAGATAACTTCTGGCAGATGGGTGATACCGGCCCGTGCGGACCATGTTCTGAGATTTTTTATGATCATGGACCTGAGGTTTGGGGCGGTTTACCGGGGACTCCGGAAGAAGACGGCGACAGATTTATCGAAATTTGGAATCTGGTGTTTGATCAATTTGAAGATTTACCGGATGGCTCACGTGTCAACTTAAAACGGCCGTCTATTGATACAGGTATGGGATTGGAGCGTATTGCCGCCATTTTACAAGGGGTTCACTCCAACTTTGAAACCGATATGTTCCAAAATATTATTAAAGCGATTGCCGATATTGCCAATACCGATCCGAATGGGCCGCTTAAGGCTTCGCATAATGTGATTGCCGATCACTTGCGTGCCATCAGCTTTTTGATTGCCGACGGTGTTTTACCTTCTAATGAGGGGCGCGGTTATGTTTTGCGCCGTATTATGCGCCGCGCCATGCGTCATGCTTATATGCTCGGTGTCAAAGAGCCGATGATTTATAAATTGTTGCCTACATTGCAAAAAGAAATGGGGGCGGCATATCCGGAGCTTTATGCACGTGAAACACTGATTAAAGAAACAATAGAAATTGAAGAGGAGCGTTTCGGTCGCACGCTAGATAAAGGTTTGAAGTTGCTTGATGATGAAATTGCCAAATTACCTTCCGGTGCCAAACTGGGCGGCGAAACTGCATTCAAGCTGTACGATACCTACGGTTTTCCGCTCGATTTGACACAAGATGCGCTCAAAAACAAAAATATTGAAGTCGATGTTGAAGGTTTTAATGCCTGTATGGAAAAACAAAAAGCTGAAGCCCGCAAAAATTGGGCAGGATCAGGTGACGAAGGCGTGGCTAAAGTTTGGTACGGTATTAAAGATAAGTGTGGTGCCACCGAATTTTTGGGCTACAACACCTTAAGGGCCGACGGCGAAATTAAAGCTCTGGTACAAGATGATAAAGAAGTAAACGAAGTAACTTTCGGCAAATTCGTGCTGGTTGCCAATCAGACTCCGTTTTATGCCGAGCGCGGCGGTCAGGTCGGCGATATCGGCGTGATTAGTTCCAAAAACTTCACGGCCAAAGTCGTCGATTGCAAACTTAAATTGGGAGATGTTTACGCGCATGTCTGCGAATTACAAAGTGGTGTTGTAAAAGCTGGTGAGTTTGCCAATTTGGCGGTTGATTGTGAGAATCGTGCGCAAATTTGCGCCAATCACTCGGTAACACATCTGGCGCATAAGGCGCTTAAAATGGTACTTGGTGACCATGTGGCGCAAAAGGGATCATTGGTAGAAGCCGGCAGAATGCGTTTTGATATTTCACACCCGAAGCAAATTACGGTCGAACAAATTCGCAGAGTGGAAGATATCGTCAACGAGCAAATTCGTAATGATTTGTCGGTAAATACTGTGATTATGAACAAAGATGAAGCAGTTAAACTCGGAGCGATGGCTTTGTTTGACGAGAAATACGGCGATGATGTGCGCGTGGTTACCATGGGCGAAGAAAAAGCTCCGTTCTCGCGCGAACTTTGCGGCGGAACTCACGTTTGTTCCACCGGTAACATTGGCTATTTTCATATTTTATCGGAATCCGCTGTGGCTGCCGGAGTGCGCCGTTTGGAATGTGTAACCGGATGCGGTGCGGATTTTTATGTTCGTCATTTGGAAGATAAACTGCATACGGTTGCAGCCAGCTTAAAAACAAATATTAATGAATTGGAAGCGCGAATCGGCGGATTGTTGGAAGAACGTAAAAAAATGGAAGCCGAAATCTTTAATTTGAAAAAGAGTTTGGCCAGTGGGCAGAGTTCAGCTAACAGTGAAATTGAAACCGTAAACGGGGTTAATTTTGTCGGCAAATTGGTTCCTGATGCACACCCGAAAGAATTAAAAGCATTTGTTGATGATATTACGCAAAAGATAGGTTCGGGCGTAGTGGTATTATGTTCGGATAAAGACGGTAAAGCCTCGGTAGTGGTTGGTGTCAGCAAGGATTTAACCGGCAAATACAGTGCGGTTGATATGGTGCGTACGGCAGCCGGTGTTCTCGGCGGTCAAGGCGGCGGCGGGCGTCCGGATATGGCACAGGCCGGCGGCACCGATGTGGCTAAAATCAATGAAGCAATTGCCGCAATCAAAAAAATGGTAGCTTAAAACGTTTGCCCGGAGCATAGAAATCTCCGTTTGTCGGAGGTTTTTATGTGTGCTGCAATTATTCAAAAAACAGTTCGCAATAAAAGCAGCATGTTGACAATATTTTATAGTAAGACGATTGCGGTAAATGCAAAAAAAAATACTTTTTTTATTTTAGCACTTGATTTTGACAAAATAATATAGTATAAGCAAAAGCGTTACTATTTATTATTTACAAATTTTATGCGTATGAAAAAAAGAATAATTTGTGATGCGAATCTGAACAGTATCGTTGCCAACACCAAGGCAGACAAGGTAATTGCGGCAATTCGTAAGGAGCGTCCGAACTTTCTGGCTGATGCCCGTATCGAAGGTGAAGTGAAGTTGCGTAAAATAACTTTGCGAGAGCCAGCTTTCAATTCTCCAGCCGGCAAGCCGCTGTATGCGTTTGTTAAGCGTGCCAGCAAGAAACTGACTGCGATTGTTGATGTGGAGTCCGGTAAGGCCGAATTGCTTCCGACATCGATTATCGATTCGACTGTTCCAGTAACCGGCAAGTTTACAATCGGAGGTGTCGATTATGATCTGAAAGATACCATGAACGGCTTGCCGCGATATCATGCCTGCGGTGGTGGACACAAGTCCCGAGCAAAGGCGTTGTTGAAAAAGCGTTTGATGTTTGCGGTTGATAGGTTGCGTTCCTAAACTATCAGAATATGACAGGGCTTTTGTTGGCATGCTTGCTCAGTCAGGCGAATCCGTCAAATTTGCCGCCTCTTGAACCGATTTCTCTGCCTGAGAATATAGTAGGTTTACCGGCAAAAAGAATTGAAACGAAATATTACAGGACAGCAAAAATCAAAATAGCTATGGGTGTTTTAGGATTTTGGCATTTCATTGTGCCTGCCGGTTTTAAGAAGCCTGAAAATAATGTTCAAAAAAAGCAAAACGCTGCTGTGAGCGTATCGTCTAAAGAGTACAACCGCCGCGGAAAGCGTAACAAATGAATATAAAGCGCACTCATTAATTTGAGTGCGCTTTATATTTTGTAACCTTTAAATTTCTGCCAAGATTTCTTTACTGAATAAATTATGTGAATACATTTTTCTGAAACTCCTTCGGCAATCTCTTGCTGACATGAGTATTTTGTAATAATGACATTAAAATGCAAGTAAATATTCAAAATTTTATGGATTTTAAATATTTTTGGGTTAAACTGCAAACAACAAACATTATTTACTACAGAGGTCAAAATGAAAAAAATAGCAATTATCGGTGCAACTTCCGGTTACGGCCGAGAGATTTTAAATATGCTGGAAGAAAACAGTTTTTCCGCTGATGATATATTTGCGGTAGACACAGATAGTCCGCTCGGTACGCAGATTTCTTACGGTGAAGATGTTGATATGGATGTTTATAATTTGCGTGATTTTGATTTCGGTTCAGCGCAGATAGCTGTATTTTGTGTGGCGGAAGATTTAGTGAAACACTATGTTCCGCGCGCTTTGGCAAAAGAAGTTACAGTGATTGATTGTTCTGGAACTTATGCTGCAGATTCCGAGGTTCCGCTGATTATTGCTGGTATGAATGATGAAAAGATAGTCGATGCCAAACGCGGAATAATTGCTTTGCCATCGCCGCAAGTAACACAGCTGCTGTTGCCGTTGCAACAAATTTTTAAGCGTTATACGATTAAACGTTTGGTAATCAATACATATATGGCTGCGTCGGTTTATGGTAAAGAAGCAATGGATGAGTTATTCAATCAAACCCGTAAAATCTTTATGAATGAACCGATTGTTGATGATGAAAATGTTTTTCATAAGCAAATTGCATTTAATGTATTGCCGCAAGTAGGAGAATTTATCGGTGACGAAACCAAACAAGAATGGGAAATGAATGTCGAGATAAAGAAAATTATCGGGCAGAATATAAAAGTTCATGCCAATTGCGCTATTGTACCGGTTTTTATCGGAATCGGAGCGTTTATCAATGTTGAATGCGAACAAGAGGTAGATGTTGACGATATCCGCAACCAAATGCGTGATACGAAAGGAGTGGTGGTGTTTGATAAACATGTTGACTGCGGTTATGTTTCAATGAACGATGTACAGAGTGAGAGTGATGTTTATGTCAGTCGTTTGCGGCAGGATATTTCGGTGGAAAATGGATTTAGTTTTTGGTCGGTAGCTGATGATTTGCGAGCCGGTGTTGCACAAAATGCCTGTAATACGCTTAAGCTGATTTTAAAAAAATAAGGATAGACAAATGAAAAAAAGCATTTCCAAATTTTTATTAGGGATTTTTTTAATATTTTCATTCGGACTTGTTGCAATAAATGAAAGTTTTGCCGAAACGAATAAGCAGGATGAAACAAAAATAACTGAGGAGCAAATTGAAAATTTAACCGATTTTTCGGCCATCACCGCTAAAATTGAGGAAATCCAGCAGGGATTGTTTTTGGCGGGCGTTTCTCCGAAAACGCTGGATGGTTATACATCATATCTTACCAGAACAGAAAGCGCTTTGAGCGAGAACCGCAAAATTTTAGAAAAACAAGTAAAATTCATTCAAAAACAGCTTGATGCGTTGGGGGAAGGACCGAAAGAAGGTGAAACCGAAGATGAAGCGATCACCAGACAGCGAGAAGAATTGTCGCAGCAATTGGCTTCTCAAGACAGACTTTTGAAAGAAACCGATTTGTTGGTTATAAAAATGGAGGATTTAACAGGTCAAATTTTGAATGTTCGCAATCAAACGATTTTCGGAGATTTGATAACAAAACAATCGGCAATTATTAATCCTTTGGTGTTTTTTAAGGATTTGAAAGCCTATATAATTTTCTTTTGGGATATCGTAAAATCACCGGTAGTTTGGTATAGCTCAATTCCGCAAGAGCAGCGTTCTTATACTTTACTTAGTATAAGCGGTATGTTTGTGATTTTGATGATTGCGTTGGCGCTGGCAATATTCTTAAAAAGATTTATTCTGCGGAATTGGGGATATAAGGCAGAAAATCATACACCATCCTTTAACCGAAAAGTTGTAGCGGCAATTGCGGTAGCAACGGCTCGCGGATTGATTTTTGCTTTTTTGGTCGGCGGCTGTATATTGTGGATGGTGAGTACCAAAATTTTTGGCGACACGCTTTTGAATAAGGTTTTAATGGTATCATCATATATCTGTTTGCTGGCAATTGCGGAAGCGACGGTTTCACGAGTTACGTTTGCGCCTAATTATCCGAATTGGCGTTTGGTTGATATAGCCAGTGAAAAAGCGGCGCGTTTTACGCGAATGATTTTTACATTTATTGTAGTCAATTCGGTAGCGGCAATACAGGTTGTGGTGGCGCAGCGTGCGAATTATTCTATGGAAACAGTGCATTTTGTTATGATGATATCAAGTTTGGTTAAGGCATTTTTCTTGATGTGGCTGGCTAAAATTTCGTTTGATACGTATCGAGATGAAATCAGTGATGACAGTGAGGAAAGTACTGCCGAAGATGACGATAGTTCGATAAATCGCGGCTTTAGAATGATTATGTTGAGCCATATTTTTTGTGTCGGGACATTTGCACTGTCTTTGTTCGGGTATCCGGAATTGTCGCTGTTTATATTTAATCATTTAATTCTGTCGTTGATTTTATGCGGCTTGCTAGAAATTGTGCGTCGCTCTATTATTGATATTATTAAACGTATTGTTATCAATGGACCATGGCTCAGAAAATATAAAGGGCGTAAACGTTTGCTTGAAAAAATGGATTTTTGGCTTAAGGTTATTTTGAATCCTACTATTATTTTGGCTGGACTGTTTATGCTTTTGAACCTGTGGGGTTTACCTGGTGATTTTATGCTCGTGTTGACGAAAAAGCTGTTGTTCGGATTTAAAATCGGCGGTATTCAGATATCTTTATTAGCAATAGCGTTGGGTATAATCGTGTTTTTCGGCTCATTGACGATAATGAGGATTATAAAAAAACATTTAGCCGAAAATGTACTGCCAAAAATTGATATGGATGATGGTATCAAGCATTCAATGATATCAGGTGTCAGTTTTGTAGGTTTTATAATATCGGCATTGTTGGCTATTATTGCAATCGGGATCGATTTAACCAATTTGGCGTTTATTGCCGGTGCTTTATCGGTTGGCATCGGTTTTGGCTTGCAAGATGTAATTAAAAATTTGGTGGCAGGTATAATCATTTTATTTGAACGTCCGTTTAAAGTTGGGGATTGGGTCGTTTTGAGCGGAGTTGAAGGAACAATTAAGCAAATTAATATTCGTTCAACCGAGTTATTGAGCTTTGATAAAATGAGTGTAATTATTCCTAATGCAACACTGATTTCTTCTACTGTAACCAATAAAACTCATGATGATCCGATATCGCGGCAGAGTTTATCTGTCGGCGTTGCTTATGGTTCCGACGTGGAAAAAGTCAAGAAAATTTTGCTTGAATGTGCGGCCGAACACAAATTGGTTATGAGGAATCCGGCACCTTATGTGTTGTTTAAGGATTTCGGTTCCAGCAGTTTGGATTTTGAACTGCGTTGTTATGTAAAAGATATTCGCAACGGTTGGGTAGTACCGAGTGATTTGAGATATACCGTAAATAAGCGATTTATTGAAGAAGGTATTGAGATACCGTTCCCGCAAATGGTGGTTCATCGCGGTGATCAAGTTTCTCAGGATTCACAATTTTATGCAAAGCATGGCGAAAATTAAAAATAATGCTTGCAAAAAAAGACAAAGTAATTTATGTATAACTTTGTTATGCCGGTTTAGCTCAGTTGGTAGAGCAACGCATTCGTAATGCGTGGGTCGGGCGTTCGAATCTCCTAACCGGCACCAATAAAAAAACTCCCCTTGATGGGGAGTTTTTCTATTGGCGGTGAGATAGGGATTGGCTTCGCCTCTGCGTCGCCTTTCAGCTTTCGCTGACCGGCATACTCCCGTCTGCCGGCGGCTCCTTGTCGAACCTGTTCTCTAGGGTTCAAATCCCTTTCACCGCTTTTCAATAACAAAAAAAGCGCCGCATGGGCGCTCTTTTGTTATTGGCGGTGAGATAGGGATTCGAACCCTAGGTACGCGGTAAAACGTACAATTGATTTCGAGTCAACCGCATTCGACCACTCTGCCATCTCACCTTAAAGTATCTTTCTTATTATTCTATTTTATTTTAAATTGCAACACATTAATTTCAGCAAACCACACTTTTTTATTTGCTTTTTCATCCGAAAAATCATTAGACAAACAACAAAAAATATGTTAGCATCCGACACCTGAAAGATAATAACAGCCGCTTTTTTAAAGGAAATATAGATGCATTGTCTCGGTAAAGAATATCGCGTTGTCTGCTCACAAACTCTGAATAAACACACCTTTATTGACATTGTTCCCGCCGACAATGCATTGCATCGGCTTATTCTGCAAGAGCGCACTCAACGTAGCAACGCGACAGAAATTATTGCCGGTTCCATAAAACTTTATGATATGGGCGAAGGCAATCGGCCGGAAATTCTATTCTTGCCGCCGGAAAACGGTGGTCTGCCGGAAGTTAAACTTTCTCAGGCAGAAGAAAATCTTTTGCGCCGCAAAATAACCCTGCGCTTTGAAGAAATGATGTTGCAAAACCAACAAAGTACCATTACGGTACGGCCGGAAATCCATCACGAATATATCGACAGCATTATTGATGCTATGAATGATACGTTGGATGCTTCTTTAAAAGCCTCCGAATACCCGCAATCGCCGGAAGAAGAACAACATAAAATCCTCTCCGAGCGCCAAAAACGAGCCGACCGTACTCGCGAACAAACTGCGGAATATTTGCGTCGTCGTGATGAAAAATACACAAAATATAACTTGACATCTTTACAAATTAAGCAATTATTGCACCGTGATTATTGAAAGAAGAAAAATGGAAATCAAAAAATACAAAGTCGTATGCTCTCAGCCTAAATTTTCGGACGATATATATATCGATATCGCTCCGAGCGACGGCATAATTCACGACCAAATTTTTTTCAGCCGCATTATGTTGCATCGGCAAATCAGCAATCAGCCGCTGTCGCGCCTTTATGGTTCGATTTATTTGCATGATGATAATGGCGATGTTTCGGTTGAATTTCCCAAACCGCAGGCTCCTAAAGATTCTCCGATGTATAAAGGAATAATGAATCAATATTCTTTTTTGGAAGCGCGAATTATCGAAAGCTATCGCAAAATGCGGCAATCCGACAGCGAATCCACTCTCAAAGTATGTAGCGTTAACCAGATGTTTGAGCTTTCCGAACGCAAAAATGCCGAAGCGGATGCTTTTGAAAAAAGACGCCGCGAAAGAATGCGTATGATTGAGGAAAAAACCGCCAAACCGACAAGTTATAAGCAAAAACACGCTGCCCAAATCGTACCGCATTTTCCGCAAACACCGCAAGAAGAGCAACGCCTGCAACAAGAGCGGCAAATTGCCTCGGCGCGCCAATTGCGCATAATTGTCGAGCAAAAACGTGCCACAGAAACGACTCCGGCTTGGTTGCGCTTTCAAAAAGAATACAGCGGCGACTGATTTGTCTCATAAAAACATTGCAATTTTCCGGCGGATATGCTAGCGTATCCGCCGAGTTAGTATTATTTATAAACATTTTAAACTTTATAATTATGGATAAAAACAAAGCACTTTACGAAATGCAAATGTGGCAACAAAACAACTGCGGCAGATTCGAAGAATACGACACTCTGTGGGAAATGTTCCGCACGGTCGTAACTTCAAGCAGCTGGGGCACTTCAGAATTCGGCGGTCCGGTGTGGCTGATGGACTTTTCGTTGGCCAATCTTAAAAAACTTTTCCCCGACAATCCGTGGCTTGAGGCAATGGAAAAAGAATGGGAAAAAGGCAAATGGGATCATAACGGACAAGCCAAGTCAGATACGCTTAACCGCTTTTCCGAATGGTTTCAGCTCCGTGCCGAACATCTGGTGAATCAGCTGGGATTGGGCAACGTTATCATCAAGCAGGAAAGCTCGTACGACGGTAACATTTCGTTCTACGGCTGGTGTCTTTTCTTGGATGTTTTGCAAGATTTGGTCGGCGGTATAGTCGAGCGAATACATCATCAAACAATGTTGAGGTTCAATTTCTCGTGCGCCGAGATTGATGCGGTTATCCGCGGCAACTTCCTCACTCGTCTGAAAAGCGACACCATGGTCGGCAGATTCCCCGGAGGTTACGGTTCCGGTTTTCATTACTACAAACACAGTGATGCTTACGGCAACTGCTATCTTCTGGAGCACTTCAGCGAGACCAAGGGCTATGTGATACCGGAAACCGCGCCGGAGAAATTCTTGATGCTGATTGTCAACGACCTGATGGAATGTAAGGCGCAAGGCTACGGCAACAAGGCCGACGCCAACGGCAACACCGTTCCTTATCCGCAGATGAAGTTTGAGCAATATATCGACATTCATTGCGGTACCGGTTATCATTTCCGCCCGACAAGCGATGTTTTTCAGTGGTGGAGCAAATACGGTCTGACTCAAGAAATCAGAATTGAGCTGCCGCAAATTGACGCCAAGTACGGGGAATTTTGGCACCGCCAATTCCCGCCCAAACAAAACTGGCGTACCATAAAGTAAGTGCAAAGAAAAATCGTCCGAATAACCTCGGACGATTTTTTTACACCTTGTGCGGCAAAGCGGCATAAAGCCAATCTGTCAGTCGATTCGGTAAAATCGATAAGAACCATGTTGCCAAGCGCATCGGCCATGGAAAGGCAATCAATCCCACATTATTTTCCAGCCGCTTTACGATAATTTCCGCCGCCTTTTCCGCACTCATAAAAAACGGCATTGGACAGGTATTTTTATCGGTAATTCTGGACTTTACAAACCCCGGACAAATTACGTTCACATCTATATTATCTTGTTTCAAACTGCCGCGAAGCGCCTCTCCGTAGGCCTTTACACAGGCTTTGGTTGCGCTGTATGACGGGCAACTCGGCAAACCGTGATAACCGGCTATCGAAGAGGTAATTGCGATGGTTTTCACCGCTTTTTTATCCGCCCGCGCTCCAAAAATTTCTGCTACCGGTGTCACCGTATTCAACACCCCGAATACATTGGTATTAAAGGTATTATACACATTTTCCGCGGTTTCCTCGCCGGTGGAAACTCCGGCATTGGCAAACACCAAATCCAACTCCGCCGTTTGGTTGCAAGCCTTTATCCACTCTGCCATCGCCTCTTTATCGCATACGCTGATAATCTGCGGATGAGCCGTTGCACCGAGTCCACGGCATTTTTCCGCCACGGCATTAAGTCGCTCGGCATTACGCCCGCTTAAAAATAAATTCTTTGCTCCATGCGCCGCCAAATACAGCGCCACCGCCTCTCCTATCCCCGACGAAGCACCGGTAATCAAAATATTTGTAAATTTCTTTTGCATATTATTAAATCCTTCTGGAAATTTGCCGATTATTGTAATATAAGTGGGTAAAGTCTATTATGAATTGGTTTATTTTGCAAGAGGGAAGATATGACAGGGATACTTGAACGTTTGGGTGCGGTGCGACGCGGTGTTATGTTTGTTATCGAGGCACCGAGCGGGACAGGAAAAACCACCGTTATCAAAAAACTGTTGGAACAGGATAAAAAGCTCAACTGGTCGGTTTCGGTAACCACTCGCGCGCCGCGCGACGGTGAACAAAACGGTGTTGACTACTATTTCATTAGCGATGCGGAATACGATAAGCTTTTAAAAGAAGATGCTTTTTATGAACACGTTGATTCGCAATACGGCAGTCGCTACGGTACTTTGCGTTCCGAAGTTGACGGTTTTTTGAACGTCGGTCAAGATGTTATTTTTGATATGGATTGGGAAGGTTTGCGCCAAATGAAGGCTAAAGCTCCCGATGATGTTGTTTCAATTTATTTGCTGCCGCCATCTATCAAAGAATTGCGCCGCCGTCTGGAAGGACGCAGTACCGACAGCAAGGAAGTTATAGAAAAACGTATGAATCTTGTGTTGGAAAAAATGCAGCACTGGACCGAATACGATTATGTGGTGATTTGTGATAATGCCGATCAGACAGCAGATACCATCCGTCAGATATTTTCAGCCGAACGCATGAAACGCGTGCGGCAACTCGGATTGGTTGAATTTACACAAAAATTGGTTGATGAGGTAAAAAATGGAGAAACTGCCGTTTGCGGATAAATTCGGACGTATGACCTATTGTGATGGAGCGCAAGCATTTGTTCGCGAGAAAGGGTATATTATCATTAAAAAAGGTGCGGAAATTATGTGCGGATACGATGCAGATTCTGAGATATTTTATTTGCTGGATGCAAATAAAATAGAGCTGGATGCCGAACCGACAATTTCTTTCAGTGTTTTATCATATTTATACGAAAATAATCGACCGATAAAAGAAAAACAAAAGTATCGTCTGTACGTGGTAAAAGATGCCGATTTGAAAAATATTCCTCTGCATTGGTGTAAATTGGAGGATATTGTGCTGAAAAATATATCGTTTGATGCAACTCAGCTGATAGGTATAAAAAATATGCTGGTAAGGATGAATGAATATGAGAAAAATTTATGATTCGATTGAAGATATAGTAGGGCATACGCCGTTGCTGCGTTTGAACAAGCTTAAAAAGCATTTTGGAACGGAGGCTGATATTTTAGCCAAATGCGAATTTTATAATCCGATTTTTTCGGTTAAAGACCGTGTGGCACTCAATATGATAAACAAAGCACCGTTTTCCAAAATCAATAAAGATACCGTTTTTATTGAAGCAACCTCCGGCAATACCGGCGCGGCTCTGGCGGCGTTTTGCGCAGTAAGAGGGTATAAGCTGATTATTGTTATGCCGGAAAATATGACCGCGGAAAAGATTGCCCTCATTCGTCAATTCGGTGCCGAGGTTATGCTGACTCCGGCAGCTGAAGGAATGTCTGGTGCCATCAAAAAAGTTGCGATATTAAAAGAACGCTCCGATAATATCATTGAATTTAAACAATTTGAAAATCCGGCAAATGTGGAAGCACATAAATTGACTACCGCCGCCGAAATTTTGGAAGATACCGATGGCGCGGTTGATGCGGTTGTCTGCGGAGTCGGTACGTCGGGAACATTGACCGGAGTGGCCGCAACACTTAAGACCATAAATCCTGATTTATACGTGATGGCAGTAGAACCGGCAGAAAGTCCGGTTTTGTCGGGCGGAGCAAAAGGATCTCATCGAATCGGCGGTATCGGTGCCGGTTTTGTTCCTCCGCTTTATGAGGCCTCTTTGGTTAATGAAGTATTTCCGGTGAGTACTCACAACGCTTTTGAAATGACACGTACAGTTGCTCGTCTGGAAGGTTTGCCGGCAGGTGTTTCTGCATCCGCGGCACTTTGCGGAGCGATTGATTTGGCTCAACGCAAGGAGATGAGCGGCAAAAATATTGTTGTGATTTTACCGGATAGTGTGGAGCGCTATTTATCGGATACATTTTATAAGTATAAGGAGCCGATGGAATACTGATGAACTTTTTTGCTATATTGAGCCGTTATGTAACGCGGCAGCTGTTGTTTAATTTTTTTATGGTGCTGTTCGCCATTTTAGGTATCATTCTGATGTTTGATACGATTGAGGCTTTGCGTCGTGTTTCCGGACGTGAAGATGTTACTTTTTGGTTTACGGTGCAATATGCGGTAACGCGTATTACCAAAACGGTTGAGATTGTATTTCCGTTTGTGCTGATGGTGGCGGCAATGATAACTTTTTGGCGCTTGAGTAAGAACAATGAATTTGTGATTATTCGTTCGAACGGAGTTTCTATGTTCAGCTTTTTAAGACCGCTGATGATTGCGACTTTTTTGTTGGGAATTGCAAATGTTGTGTTATTCAATCCGGTTGCCGCCAAAATGTTTGAATTACACGAATTGTTATCGTATCGTTTGCAATCACACAATCCAAATGCCGTATTATTTTCGAGTAAAGGTTTATGGATACGCGAAACCGATGATATGGGACGAATTTTGCTGATTCAGGCAAAAAGTTTGCGGCAAGATGATGATGAATCAGTGTGGATGCGTGATGTAATGATTACCGAGCTTGATAAAAATTCGCAGATAAAAGAAAGTTATAACGCTTCTTTTGCCACATTGGATGGGAACACTTTTCATTTAAAAGATGTGAAAATTATGATAAACGGCGAGCCGGTGCAGACGGTGTCGGACTATGCCTATGAGACCACAATTGATGTAGAGCGAATAAAAGACAATTTTATTGAGCCGGATGCAATTTCTTTTTGGCGCTTGCCTAACACCATCAGTTTTTATGAAAAAGCCGGATTCTCAGCCAGACAGCATTGGATGCGTTTTTTAAATTTGCTGATTTCACCGTTTTTGCTGGTGGGAATGCTAATGTTGGCAGCTGTATTTATGTTGCAGAATACCTTACGCGGTTCGGCGATATTATGGCGAGTTGTCATAAGTATTGTTACCGGATTTGTATTTTATTTTTCTTCGCAGGTTGTTTATGCGTTTGGCCTTAACGGTTATATTCCGGTATGGTTTTCAATTGCGGCGCCGACACTGATTATATGGCTGATTAGTATTTCTTTGCTGATTCAGTCTGACGAAGTCTGATATGACGTATTTAATCAGACATCTGCAATAAGTAACCAATTTGAAGCGTATGTGGGGCGATGATTATTGGCGGTGGCGCAGCCGCAGTTGATTGTGCTGTTACGGTTAAGGATTTTTCAGTCTTTTCTCTTTAAACAGGTGTAATATACAAAAAATGAAGCTCTTCATGGATAAAGAACTTCATTTTTGTAGAATCACGGACGCGACCATTTAAATTCGGCACCTTCCGGATCGTTAAACAACGATATGGTAGCAATCGTTTTGCCATCAGGTAGAAAACTGACACGAAGGCAGGGCCGGTTAGGTCCGTATGAGTTAGGATTATCTCCGTCAAGATAGAGGCGTAGGTAGCGAGCGGTTTCTTTGCCGTCGAACACTGTTTCTACCTCCAACTGAGCGGATAAATCCTTTACGATGCTTACAACATTACCGTTTTCTTTTTTGAAAGTTTTTTTCATAATTCTCAAATAATTTGATTTGACGGGGTAAATATAATTTATTTTTTGTCTATTGTCAATTATAAAAATTTCTTGACAGGATTTTGCAAATAAGGTAGTATAATTATTGAAGCGTCGGTTAGCGCTTGCTGCCTGTCCATAGGCGAACCTGCACGGGATAACCTTTTAATCTTTAATAATGGCAAAAACTCTTTACAAAAGGGAATTTTTGATTAGGCAGGCATCGAATAATATATTCCCGCTAAGGAGTTAAAGCTATGACTGATACTATTTTCACCGAAAATGATTTATCTTTTGATGTGCTGTTTAAAAACGGCATATGTATGACTTATAGTCCATGCGAGTCAATGGATGCTTTTCGTTATGTCCGAGATAAGAAAAAAGAATATTGCGAGCAAAATAATGTTAAGCGTGCGCTTATAAAATCTAAAGCAGAGCTTAGCACTGGAAGATTGTCTCCTAGATTTCATTACTTTTCCAACGGCGTTTTGATACATAATTTTACTCAAAAGGAAGATGCGGCTTTGCAAAAAGTGTTGACGATGTTTACTATTCGCAATTTGCCAATTCGCAAAATCTATGCCTTATTGCAGATTTATGATTATTGGAAAGCATCGAACTATATGCGAAATTTATCTGAACGCGCTAATTTGCTTTATCCGTATAGGGAAGATATTAAAATTGCACCATTTCCGAAATTAGAAGAATTCATAACGGATTGTTTTGCGAACAATAACGTCCTATTGACAGCTTCAAAAAATGAAAATGTTAATCCTGATGTTCGTGAGTGTTTGGCGTTATTTGCCGACGGAAGATATTATATCGCCGATGAATTTGGCGGTACTCTTTCGCGACATAATGATAAAATTATCAAAATATTTAAAAACGAGCACAAAGATTATGTATTTTTAGATGAGATTTATGTGCCGCGCAATTATATTACCGCTTTATACAAAGAAGCCGAAAAATATGATTGGTATGCTTCATCTGAAGAAATTCGGCAAAAAAATCGCCATTCAGACGCAGAAATATCGGAAATGCAACATTACATCGAAAATTTGTTTAATGGCCGCAAATGCTTGTCTGTTACAAATTTGGAAGATGATTCAAAAACTCACTTCGGAGCGGATCCTGATGTCGATAAATATGTTTTATTTACCGACGGAACATTAGTTGTCGGTGACAGTCGCTCAAATGTGGCAAATACCTACTGGTACGACCAAATGTGCAGAATTTATAAAGATTTAAAACTTAAAATTGAGCTTGTTCCCGATTATTACATTCCGGCGATATATGCGGTATTACCGAAATATCAACGCAGTGCCAGTGATATTTATATGGAAATGCTCAAGGAAAAGGCCAAAAAACTTAAATCTGAGCTTAATATATCGCATCATGAGGCATTGGATATAGCAGCTAAGATAGATGATTGGGATAGTTTTCAAGCCGTAAAAATCGAAGACGAATCCCATGCTCGTTATCTTATCAGTGCTGAAAAATGGCGGAATCGCACAGCTGAAGGCTCTTTTTTGCGTGAATATGAAAATTTTTTGCATAAGAAAAAATAGCCGAGGTGTGTTATGATAAACAATATTATAACGCAACAAAATGCGATGGATGAGTTGTATGCACACGGCAAAATATGTCTGACGGCGTCTAAAATGGCAAAAATTGACAGTAAGTACCGTCCGTTTTTAGCATTGTTCGCCGATGAAACGTTTTTAGTGGATGAAAGAGCTCAAACTGACGAAGTAATTAAGGAAATTGCTTTGGAATTTCGCATAGCCTTTCCTACCTCGCATCAACTGAAATGGCAATATGTGTCTGCAGATTTTCTCAAAGCGGTATATCACAAAGCGCAAGAGTTTGATTGGTATTTGTCGCAATATCCGATTTTGCAAAATCTTTCTCTTGACAAAGTTAAAAGATTACAAGCCTTTTTGAGGCGTGTTACGAGTGCACCCTGCTTGAGCGTTACCACCATCACAACGCCGGAATGGTTTCGCTTTTACTCACCGGATAAGGGAAAATTCGCCCTTTTTGCCAATGGTTGGCTTGTTATAGCTCAAAACAGCCCTTTTCTTGATGAATTGCCATCCGATATAAGTCGTATTTATCCACAAATCAGTATGGTTGAAACCGTGCCGGAATATTATGTGACGGCAATTTATGAACAACTGCTTTATACTCAGCCGAGCGCCAGAGAAATATACATAGAGCTGGAAAAAAGAAAAATCATGCAAAGCAGAAACGTTTCAGAAAAAGAAGCTGCAGAGATGTTGCAAAGTAATCCGATATCATGGAAAAAATTATTGCTTTGCGATGAGAAAACCGCGCGCTCGATGATTTACAGCGATTTTGTGGAAAAATCTTTGGCAGCAACAGATGAAAATTGGGCACAAGAGATGGCGAATAAATAAGAATTTCGTATCGGAAGTTTTTTATGATAAAAAGGCGGAGCAATTCGCTTTTTTTGCGGATTTAACAACAAAATATTGAGGATAAACATATTTTTGTTGCATAAATTTTATTTTTGTGTATTAAATTATCGGCAATGGGCAAAAAGTGCCCGCTTATTTGGTTTTAAATTTTTTAAAGGATGATAAAATGGCTTCGTTAGCAGAAAAAATGGCAGCAGGCTTGGATATGTCTGCCTTTGGTAAGGCTGAAGAACTTAAGAAAAGATTGTGGTTTACCGTGTTGGCATTAATAGTTTTCCGTTTGGGAACTTTTATTCCGCTTCCGGGAATTAATGCCGGAGTTTTGGCTGAAATGTTCAGCCGTAATTCGGGTGGTATTTTAGGTATGTTCAATATGTTTTCCGGTGGCGCGTTGGAGCGTATGACGATTTTTGCCCTCAACATTATGCCTTACATTTCTGCGTCCATTATCATTCAACTCGGACAATCGGTTATTCCGTCTTTACAAGCTTTGAAAAAAGAAGGCGAGGCCGGACATCGTAAAGTCGTACACTATACCAAAATGTTGACGGTTTTGATTACGATTATTCAAGGTTATGGTATTGCCGTAGGTCTGGAAAGTATATCCGGCGCGAATGGCGCATCGGCTGTGATGATTCCTAGTTTCGCCTTTAAGTTTTCAACGATTGTTTCGTTGGTTGGTGGTACGATGTTTATCGTATGGCTTGGTGATCAAATTACCGAACGTGGTGTCGGTAACGGCTCGTCACTCATTATTACGGTCGGTATTATTGCCAATATTCCGAATGCTTTGGCGCAAACTTTTGAATTGGGACGCGCCGGTCAAATGTCTATCGGCACAATCATCATACTGCTGATTATGGCTCTGGCGTTGATTTATGTTATTGTTTTTGTGGAACGGGCTCAGCGCCGTATTGTGATTCAGTATCCGAAGCGCCAAATGGGTATGCGGATGACGGCAGCGGATTCTTCGCATTTACCGCTTAAAATCAATCCTACCGGTGTTATTCCGCCGATTTTCGCCAGCTCACTGCTGTTATTACCGATTACGATTGCCAATTTATCGGCCGAAAAGGGTCCGGGCTGGGTACAAACTTTAAGCCAGTTGCTCGGTCACGGTCAACCGTTGTATTTAGGTTTATATGCGTTTTTGATTTTGTTCTTTACATTTTTCTATACCGGCGTAGTGTTTAATCCGGAAGAAACTGCCGATAATCTCAAAAAACACGGTGGTTTCATTGCCGGTATTCGTCCGGGTAAGAACACGGCTGAATATCTTGATTATGTTATTACACGTTTGACGATGGTTGCTTCTGTTTATCTGGTATGTTTGTGTATTTTGCCGGAAATTTTAATCAGCAGAGTCGGTGTCCCATTTGTTTTGGGTGGTACAACGTTGCTCATCGTGGTTCAAGTAACAATGGATTTTATCAATCAGGTTCAATCCCGTTTGATTGCCTATCAATATGAAGGTTTGTTGAAAAAAGCTGCTTTAATCAGAAAGAAGAATCGTTAAACTATGCCAGATACAAAAGAAGGATTGTTTGTAGTATTTACAGGTGCTCCGGGCTGCGGCAAGGGTACGCAAGCGCGTATCTTAAAAGAAAAAACCCATATAACACACTTGTCGACAGGGGAAATGCTGCGGCAATTTGCGCAAAAAGATACTCCGTTCGGACGTGAGCTGAGGGCAACGTTGGAGCGCGGTGAATTTGCCAGTGATGAAATGATTATAGAAATGGTGAAAAGCCGCATTTCCGAACCGGACTGCGAACATGGTTTTATTTTAGACGGATTTCCACGGACATTGCCGCAAGCAGAGGTGCTGGAAGATTTGGTTGCCGGACAGAACATCAAATTGTCAGCGGTTTTGGAGATTCAAGTTCCGGATGAAATAATAATGGAGCGTATATTGGGACGTTATGCTTGTATGCAGTGCGGCGCAGGCTATCACGATAAATTCCAAAAACCGAAAATATATGGTGTCTGTGATGTTTGCGGCGGTACCGAATTTGCACGGCGCAAAGACGACAATCGCGGCACAGTGCAAAACAGATTGATAAATTATAGGTTGCTGACATATCCGACTATACCTTTTTTTGAAAAGCGTGGACTGCTTAAAACGGTAGACGGTACCGGAACAATTGATGCAGTAAGCCGTAAAATAGAGGCTGTTCTCGGTTTGAAAGAAGAACGCTCGGAATAGATTTGCGAAGTCATTGATTAAAGAATCGTTTAAATTGCAAAAAAAATGATTTTTTTGCAAAAAAGGTGTTGACTCTAATAAATATAATGCCTATAATCCGCTTAATTTTGAAAAGTGGTGATCAACTTTTTGAATGTTTTAATTTATTAAATAATGGAGATTAAATTTGGCTCGTATAGCTGGTGTAAATATTCCAAGTGCCAAGAGAATTGAAGTTGCACTGACTTATATCTTTGGCATTGGACGCAAGTCTGCTCAAGACATTTGCTCAAAATCCGGAATCGATCTTAACCGCCGCGTTAATGATTTATCCGATGATGAAGTAATGAAAATTCGTGAAGTTATCGATAGTGATTATTTGGTAGAAGGTGAACTTCGCCGTGAAGTCGGTACCAACATCAAGAGATTGATGGATTTGGGTTGCTATCGCGGTTTAAGACATCGTAAAGGTCTGCCGGTACGCGGTCAGAGCACCAAACAAAATGCTCGTACCCGCAAAGGTAAGCGTAAAACGATTGCGAATAAGAAGAAATAGTGGAGTGAGTGCAAATGGCTAAAGCAACAATTCAAAGAAAAAAGAAAGAGAAAAAGAATATTACTTCAGGTGTGGCTCACATCGATTCTTCTTTTAACAATACAAGAGTTACCATTGCGGATGCTCAAGGAAATACCGTTTCTTGGTCAACAGCCGGTGCTCAGGGTTTTAAGGGTTCAAGAAAGTCTACACCGTATGCTGCTCAGGTAGCGGCAGAAGAGGCTGGTAAAAAGGCTCAGGAAAACGGTATGAAAACATTGGAAGTAGAAGTAAAAGGTCCGGGTTCGGGCAGAGAATCGGCAATCAGAGCATTGCAGGTTATCGGTTTTACCATTACTTCGATTCGTGATGTTACACCTATTCCGCACAACGGTTGCCGTTTGAGAAAAAGACGCCGCGTATAATTTTATTTTTTTGCGACACAGGCCTTATTCGGCCTGTTGTCGTGCCATCATATATACACATAAACTTCTACAGAAAAGGACAAAACCCGTGATTCAAAAGAATTGGCAAGAATTGATTAAACCAACAAGGTTGGATGTGTCGCAAACAGAAGGCACTAACAAAGCTAAAATTGTGGTTGAACCTTTGGAGAGAGGCTTCGGTCTGACATTAGGCAACGCATTGCGCAGAGTCTTGTTGTCTTCGCTTCAGGGCGGTGCCGTTTCGGCAATTAAAATAGACGGCGTTTTGCACGAATTTTCGGTTATTCCTGGTGTTATGGAAGATGTAACCGATATAGTGCTGAATGTTAAGGAATTAGCGGTTGCCGTTCACAGCGAATCGGCAAAAACATTGACATTAAAGGCAGAAGGTCCGTGTGTTGTTACCGCGGCAATGATTGAAACCGGTCATGATGTTGAGATTATGAATCCGGATCATGTTATCTGCACGCTCGATGCCGGCGCAAAAATCAATATGGAATTGACTGTTACCACCGGTAAAGGTTATGTTCCGGCTTCTAACAATATGACCAGCGATTCGCCTATTGGTTTGATTAATGTTGACGCGATTTATTCTCCGGTTAAGAAAGTTTCTTATAAGGTTGAAAATACTCGTGTTAATCAAGCAATGGACTATGATAAGCTGACGATGATTGTTGAAACAAACGGAGTGGTTACTCCGGAGGATGCCGTAGCTTTGGCTGCCCGTATTCTGCAAGATCAGCTTAAACCGTTTATTAACTTTGATGAACCTGAAAATGAGGTTGAAGATATTCATGAAGAATTGCCGTTCAATAAGAATCTGTTACGCAAAGTTGATGAACTTGAACTTTCCGTACGCTCGGCAAATTGCTTGAAGAATGACAATATTGTTTATATCGGTGATTTGGTTCAAAAAACGGAAGCAGAAATGCTGCGTACACCGAACTTCGGTCGTAAATCTTTGAACGAAATCAAAGAAGTCTTGGCTAAAATGGGTATTCACTTGGGTATGGATACACCGGGCTGGCCGCCGGAGAATATTGAGGAGTTGATTAAGCGCACCTCCGATCAATTCTAAAAAATCCGTATAATGGTCATCTACTAGGAAGTCTGTTTATTTGTGTACCTCTTTTGTACACGGCATAAACAGACTTCCGTCGTATCTGACTCATTATCCGGATTTTTATGTGTTCTGCACTGTTGTTCTGTGTACCTTTGTTGTACACCGCGCAAAAAGGGCAGCTTCGTATCTGACTCATTATCCGGATTTTTATGTGTTCTGCACTGTTGTTCTGTGTACCTTTGTTGTACACCGTGCAAAAAGGGCAACTTCGTATCTGACTCATTATCCGGATTTTTATACGTTCTGCACTGTTGTTCTGTGTACCTTTGTTGTACACTGCGCAAAAAGGGCAGCTTCGTATCTAACTCATTATCCGGATTTTTATGTGTTCTGCACCGCCGACATTACACTGCGCCAGCCCGCTAATTGCGTACTAATCCCTTGCGTTATTTCTGCAAAAATATATTGACAAAATCTATTTTTGCCTCTATTATTTAATTAATGGAAGTACTTTACAAAGGAGAATCGCCATGGCTAAGAACGTAAAACAACTATGTGCCGGTATTGCGACCGCCGTTGTCTTAAGCGGTGCCGGAGTTCATTTTATCAATAAAATGTTGCAGGAAGAAAATAATAAGAAAAAAGCACATGAAACCGAGCAGGTTGTTAAAAATTTGATAGCTCATGAACGAGCTATACATAATGATGATAATACTTTCGAAGCAACGGCCAATGTTCGCCTGCGCTCCTACAAATTTTCCCATAGTTTAAAATTTGGAAATCCGGAAGAACAACAAATTGCTACTCAACAACAGCGCGCCCCTAAAAAGAAGAATACGAAGCGTAAGGTTAGCCGTGATGCGTTGGCAGCTCGAGTGGAATCGGTTATGGAAGCACGTAGGGGACGTGGCAAATCTTGATTTGCAATAATGCTTAAGAAAAAGGTCGGAATAAACCGACCTTTTTTAATACGAACCGGATTTATTTTACATATATTAACAGAATAATCAAATAGATGGCAAAAGTTAAGCCCAAAGTGTAAAGAATAAGAGTGAGCAAAACGCTAAGCTGCGGATGCCCCGGAATATTGGCAACCGGAAGTTTTATTTTTTTCTGTTTGGCATTTTTTATGATTTCTTTTAGTTTGTCGCGGCGACGTAAAAATAAAAAAGCAAGATAACACAATAAAACAATTAAAATACCATAACCGAGAGGTTCGGTTAAAGTCGGTACGGCACGCAAGCACCAAAAAGCAGTTACAGCCAGTGCTATCGGCAGTAAGTATGGCAATCCTTGCAAAACCAACGGATAATAAGCAATCAGTAGATAAGCGGCTAAAATTCCTATAATAACTCGTGCAATCATTGATTTGTCCCCTTTTATTGTATTATAACGCTGTCAGTATTAAAAAACAATCAATTTATTAACTATTTTTTTAATTCGCGGTTGTACAGTGCAAAACTGAGGATGAGGAATTTGAGATGAACGCAAAACAAATCTTGGAAGATAACTTTACGGAAAAAAACGAAAGTTTTTTATATTATTTACACGAAAAAGCAACGTTTAATAGAGATGCGTTTAAAAAATTGTATGAGAGTATTCGTGCTGCGGCTGAGGATGGAGTAGAAATCAGCAGAACAGCTCAACAGATTACGCATGTTTATGGGCAAATACTTAAGTGTTTTTTGTATCACTTTGATAAAAATGACAAGTATAAAATTGTCAATATTCCGGAAAACTATAATAAAATGATTGAATATTTGGAAAAAAGTGTGGAATATTATTTTACAACCAGAATCTGAATGGAGGAAAATATGAAAATATTACAAATTTTAGCTATTACTTTATGTCTGTCGCTCGGTTATGCTTTGCCGGCGTCGGCAGCTTCCGCCGATTCCACAACCGAGGTGCAAAAAGTAATGAAAAAGCCGCGTCATCATCGTGCCATGAGTGAAGCCATGATGAAAGATTTAAATCTTTCCGCCGAACAAAAGGCCCAATGGAAAGCGATTTCCGAAAAGAAAAAAGCTGAAATAAAACCTTTGCGTGAACAGATGAAAAATTTGCGCGAGCAAGAAATGAAAATCAACGGCAAATATGAAAATGAAATCATAAAAATCCTAACTCCGGCACAAGCGGAAAAATATAAGTCCATGTTGCCGCAAAAACCGGAAAGACCGAAGGCTCGCAAACACAAAAAATAGAATAATCAAAAAAATCGGAGATGTTCTCCGATTTTTTTTACATTCCGTACAAATATTTATAAGCCCCGTAAGCCAACGCACCGAGCACTCCGAAAGTTATCAGATAAATCGGTAATTTGAGAATAAATTTAAATAGCGACATCACGATAAAAAAGCCGATAACCGCAATAATAAGCGTTGTATTATCCATATTCATTTTTGCCTCCCACTCGATGTTTTTGCATTGTAAAATAAAATGATTGAAATGTAAATATTGAATTTTGCCGAACAAAAATTATTTTCAAAGCAGGGAGGATAAAAAAATGTTTCAAAAGCCTTTTTATAATTTTCTATACAGTTTGTTCTTGGTATTAATCACTGCCGGATTTTGCTCATATTTCAACCGCATCGGTATGGAGAATTTCTATTCATCAATAAACCTTTCGACTTTAACTCCGCCGAATATGGTATTTCCGATAGTGTGGACGCTGTTGTATGCCTTATCGGTATTTGCTTTTGATATAGTGCTGAATTCGGAAAACAAAGCACTAATCAGGCCGGCAGCCACCTTATTCACACTGAACTTGTTTTTGCAAGTTTTATGGACTTTCGTGTTTTTTTATAACGCATATTTTTTCAGCGGTTTTATCGTGTTGGTTATTTTAGACTTTGCGGCCGCATTACTGATTTGGCAATTTTATACCGTCAACCGCCTTGCCGGCCTGATAATGCTTCCTTATTTTGTTTGGTTGTTGTTTGCCACATATTTAAATTGGGCGATTGTGATTTTAAATCCGTAAAAAATATTGACACGGTTTCAAAAAAAATATAAATAATTGGAGCAGATATTGTATAATTTAAATAAGTTTATATGAAAAAAATTATTATTTTTTTGCTGGCGCTTATGCTTTTTATGCCGGCAACTGTTTCGGCCAAAGAAAAAAAGCCGAAATTTCGGAACAAAACCTCTCTTCTCGTCCGCGAGTATCGTGACTCTACCGGAACCAAAACGCGCTATGGTTTGAAACGAAAGCGCAAAACTCTGCTCGAGCCCAGGTATTATATGCGTTTCAGTCAACAAGTTCGTATTTTTGTGTTCTACAGCGAACATGAAATGTATGTTATTGACGAGTTTGGTAAAACGCTTCTTTATGTGGATGCCGCTGAAATCGAGTGGACTGGTGTTGAAGTCTTGATTGAGCCTGTTCACGTTAGAGAAGATGTACAGTGTTATGAGATAAATCTGTACTTTTTGGATTCTGACATGGTAATTATGCGCAATTTCGGTACATTTTTTTATGATGATGGAC